>CAYQFG010000006.1:37538-39570 GCA_964416695.1 uncultured Bifidobacterium sp. | reverse complement strand
CCGGCGGCGCGATAGCCGCGTTCGACCGACGAGGCGTTGGCGAAGTCCTTGGCGAGCTCCCACATGGTTTTGCTGGTCATCGCGCCGTGCATGATGCCCGCGCCGCCGATGTGGCTGCCTTCGATCAGGCAGACCTTTTTGGCGAAGTCGAAGCCGCGCATGGCGGCGGCGAACCCCCCGGGCCCCGATCCGATCACGCACACGTCGTAGTGCGTGGACGAGGTGAGGGCGGAGCGCGCGGAGGTGGTGGTCATGACGTGGCCTTTCCGGGTGTCAAGCGGTCGGGGGGGTGATGGGAGGATGAATCCCCGGCCCCCCGGCCCCGGCCGTATGGTCGGGGGTGGGGGAGGGTGCGGCCGTGCGTTCCGCGGCGGCGCGCACGAGCAGGGGGTCCGCGATGCCGGCTTCGTCGAAGCCCTTGGCGCGCAGGACGCACGAGGGGCAGCGGCCGCACGGCGGGAACACGCCTTCGTAGCAGGTGTGGCTGAAGGCCAGGGAGTCGAGCGCGCCCCAGCGTTGCGCGAGCGCCACGCTGCCGGCCTTGGTGTGGAACATCAGGGGCGTGTGGATGCGGAAGGCTCCGGCCTGGCCGGAGGTGCCGTCGGCACGGCGGTTGCGCTCCGGCCAGCCAAGGCCGAGGTGCAGCGAACGCTGCAGGGCGCGGATGGTGTCGTGGCGGCAGTCGGGATAACCGCTGTAGTCGGTCTGGCACACGCCGGTGACGACGTCCCGGATCCCGCGCGTGTAGGCGTATGCGGCCGCCTGCGTAAGGAACAGGAGGTTGCGGCCGGGGACGAAGGTGTTCGGCAGCGGGCCGGTGCCCGCGTCCTGGATGTCCATGCTGCTGTCGGTGAGCGAGTTGCCGCCCATCTCGCGGAAGAAGTCGATCTTGAAGCGGCGCAGGGGCACGCCCAGCTTCCAGGCGATGATCTGGGCGGCGCGTTCTTCGGCGGCGTGGCGCTGGCCATAGTCGAAGAAGACGGTTTCAACGGCGGCAAACGTGCGGAGCGCCCAGTGCAGGCATGTGGTGGAGTCCTGCCCGCCGGAGAACACGACGAGGGCGGTTCGGTTGAGCTTGGACTTTTGGTGAGGCACGGACACGCGGAAAAACCCCTTTTCTTGAGTATAAAGATAGTTCGCAGGCTTTGGGGGGGTGAAATCGCAGACAAACGTGACTGTGCAGGGGAGGTGGCGGGAGGCTCGGGCTTCGGAATTTGGTTTTCGGGTGTCGGTCTTTAGCCCTCAGCCCTCGGGTTGACGCCTCCGGCGCCGGCGCACAAACCGTGTGGCCTTATGGAGTGTAGCCCGGTTCGTGACGGCGCCTTTGGCGTAAATCCCTCGGGCTTTGATGCCGGGACCCTGGGATTCGCCCTCGGATTGGCGCCTCGGCGGGGTTCGATGACCGGGTACAGAGACCGCCGGCTTTTAACGAAGACCCAAGGTCTTGTGCAATTGAAACGACAACTTCCAGCGCGGGCGCGCCAGCGTGGTGTCGATCGTGCGCGCCCACTCGGCGCGGGTGGCCTGCTCGTCGCGCTCACCTTTGCCGAACTGCGCCGTACGGATTTCCTTGGGCTGCAAAAAGTAATGCGTGAATGCGGAATCCTCGAAGAACGCGAGGTCCTGGCCTTCGTACACCAGTTTCAGCTCGTCGCCCGTTCTGAGCTTCCAGTCGCCGCCCTGCGACAACTTCGGGCTCACGGTCACCCAGTCCACGCCCAGGGTATCCGTCGACGTCCCGTTGGTTTCCATGGTCACGTAGTAGCCGCGCGCGTGCAAGGCCTGAACCAGCGCGCGCACGGCCTCCGGCTGGATGGTCGGCTCGCCGCCGGTGAGCACCACGAAGCGCGCGGGATACTCCGCGATGCGGGCGACCACCTCGTCGGGCGTCAGCCGTTCCTTCAGGGAGAAATCCGTATCGCAGAAGGCGCAGGACAGGTTGCATCCGGCCATGCGGATGAACACCGCCGGCGTGCCGGCGTGAAAACCCTCGCCCTGGAGCGAGTAGAAGATTTCGGCGAGACGGAGGGTG
>CAYQFG010000006.1:34990-37438 GCA_964416695.1 uncultured Bifidobacterium sp. | reverse complement strand
GCGATGACCGGCAGCGCGAGGGCGAAATTGAAGCGCAGTTCCGCCTGCGCGGCCTGCGCGCTGCGGTCGCGGAAGCGCTTGTTGGGCACGCCGCGCAACACGTCTTCGTTTCCCAGATCCGGTTCCGCGAAAAACGGGGGATCTCCGAACAGGGTCTTTTGCCACAGGCGGCCCGCGACTTCCCAGCGCGGCCCGAGCGTTTCATGTGCGGCGATCCAGCTTTCCGCCGCGCGGTAGTCGAACTCTCCCGCGAGTGAGGACCCGAGGCGCTGCGCCACATGGAGGCCGCGCGTGGGCACGTCGCGGCTGTCGCGGCTGTCGTACTCCAGCCCGAGTTCCCACAGGTCCGTGGTGCCCCCGTCGTGCCCGGTGACGTGCGGGCCGAGGATCAGCGCGGCCCCGGGCGTGCCATCCACCTTGCGGACCCGGGAAATCGACCACGTTTCCGCCCGCGCCCCGGCCACGATCTGTACGGCCGGATGAATGACGGGCAGGGGGCGCGTGAACGCCATGAAGCCGTACCCCCCCGTCGGGGTGTATTCCAGTTTGTCGCCGTCGACGGGGGCATTCCCTCCCCCGAAATAATTGTCGGGAAAACGCTGGAAACTTCCTTCGAAGCGGGCTTCCCACAACGATCCCAGAACGTTGTCGGTCCGGTTGGAGACGCGCAACTCCATCTGGTTGCGCGTGGTGTACAGCACGCGGTATTCCATGCGGGCGCCGCTGCGGGGCCAGCCGCTGTGGATGGCCATGGTGCCGAAGCCGATGCCGATTTCAGGAGAGATCTTCAGGCCCGGAATCACCGTGATCGTCGCGGGCATGACGCTGTCGGGCGGGGTGGTTTCGGGGGTGTGGCCGGGAGGCGGAGGCGTCGGGGAGGCGACCCCCACCGGGGCCTGCGGCGCCGCCATGCCGTGGGATGCGTGAGAGGCGGCCCCGTGCGCGCCTGACGCGCCCAGCAGGATGGACAGCCCCAGCGCGCCGGCGGCGCTCCATCCGAAGGTGTTTGGCGACGCGGCGGGAGCGGGATGACTCCGTCCCCGGGGGGGAAATGTCTCCGGGTGGTTCCCGTCGCGGCCTTGTTGTATGCTGGAAGAGGGGCACGCTGCGTCGTGGCCGGAGGCGGAATCGGACATGCGCGACATATATACTTTATCACTCATGAGACGTCCTGACTCAGCGTGTTCAAACGGCAGCGAAGGAACGATCCGCTCCGAAGGCCCGACGTCGCGGCGCCGGCAGGCCCCGCGCCGCGCAGGGATCCGGACGCCCGCAGGCGCGTGGGCGGTGCTTGCCCTGCTGGCGGTGCCGGCTCTCGCGGCGACGTTTCCGCAGGGCGGGTTGCGCCGCGATACCCCCGCCGATTACGCGCCGCAGGACAACCCCGGCAAGACGCACAACGAATTCTGGACGTGGCAGTTCCTGCTGAACGACGGCCTCCAGGTGCAACTCAACCTCTCGCGCGTTCACTTCGGCAAGTTCAAGGATCCGGTGTGCGGCGCGGACCTCGCGGTGATGGGGCCCGGCGGCCGCAATGAATTCGTGGCACGCGAATATCCCCTGTCGAATTTCACCTGGGATCCTGCGGCGGCACGGCTGTCCGTGCATGCGAACATCTTCGCCGAAGGCCTTCCGCCGCGTGCGCATCGCGTGTTTTTCGCCACGCGCAAGGGCGGCAAGGACTACCTCCTCGACCTGACGTTTGACACCATGAAGCCGGGCGTGGTGTGGGGTGACGGCCTGTTCCGCCTGAACGGCGGGGAGACCGTCAGTCTGGCGATCCACATTCCGCGGGCGCGCGTGAAGGGACGTCTGGCCGTAGACGGGGACACCCTCGCCGTGCGCGGCGTCGGCTGGATGGATCACAGCCGCCAGTCGCAGTTCGGGACGCGCTTCATGGATGCGGGTTATCGCTATGTCGTGACTTCGGGGCGCGTCGAGGGCGGATTGTTCTTTACGGAGAAGTCCTCCGTGTTCGGCTACGGCGTGCGGGAGGAAAACGGGGTCATGACCTTGCTCCGTCCCGAGGCCCTGACGGCGCCGGAGCGCAGTTCATGGGGAGGCGTGTCGGTGCCGCGCCGGCTTGAGATCACCCTCGCCGGGGGCGACACGGTGCGCTTTGCGCGCACGGTGGATCGTCAGCGCACGTCGGTGCTGCAGGAACTGGGCAAGCTGGAACGGATGGGCGCCCGCATGTTTCTGGGCGGCGAGCTGCTCGGTTACCGTGGCCTCGGCCGGGTCGACGACGCGCACCCCGCGCTGTATTCGTTCACCATGGTGAAGCGCTGAGGTTCAGCGCCGTCGCCGTCGTCCGGGCGAGCGCCGCCCGCGACTGCGGCCGCGCCCTGCTTTTTCCCGCTCTTTCACCGTCCCGTTCTGACCTTCCCGCTCTTACCTTGCGCGCCTTTCCTCACCCCCCGAGAGACTCTGTCCGGAGCCTTGTGGAGC
>CAYQFG010000006.1:13454-34890 GCA_964416695.1 uncultured Bifidobacterium sp. | reverse complement strand
ACCTTGCGCGCCTTTCCTCACCCCCCGAGAGACTCTGTCCGGAGCCTTGTGGAGCTTTGTGGAGCCTTCCGGAGCCCGGCAGGCCTCCCTTCCTCCCGCCGGTGACACCGCGCGGGTGACCCCGGCGTCCTCCCCCCCTCCTCCTTCCGTGTTCCCAGGGGTGCCCTAGGCCGTGATGGTAGTCGGAATGCGTCCATTTGAGGCCTGTCCAGGGGGGCCGCAGCCTCGGGAATGCTTCCAACGCCGTCAACAACAACGACTTACCCGCAATGGTGACTGTGATGGAGATTCCACAATATATGGTGGTCAAGTTTTGGTATGCCCCCCGGATAGTGTGCTGAAGGGCGAGAAACGCGCTGCAGGCCCGAGAGCGAGAGTGTACCTTTGATTTTTGGGAAATGACAGGGGCGATGTCCCCGGACCCGTCCCCCGCGCGGACGGAGAAGGAATGGCGGCAAGATGAATGATGTGATTCGGGTAGTCAAGCGGAACGGAGAGCGCGAGGAGCTTGATCTCGAAAAGATTCACAAGGTGCTTTACTGGGCCTGTGACGGCATGACCGGGGTGTCGGTCTCGGATATCGAGATGCGGGCGCAGCTGCAGCTGGTCGAAGGCGTGAAAACGCGTGAAATCCACGAAATCCTGATCCGGGCGGCGTCCGACCTGATCACCCCCGAGTTCCCCAATTACCAGTTCGTCGCGTCCCGCCTGCTCAACATGGCGCTGCGCAAGGAAGTGTTCGGCAAAGGCCTGACGCTGCCTCACCTCCGGGAGGTGGTCGAGCGGGGCGTGGCCGCGGGCGTTTACGATTCGTTGATCATGGACGGCTATACGGCCGAAGACTTCGACCAGATGAACGCGTGGCTCGATCACGATCGCGATTACACGATCCCCTACGCCGGGCTGCGTCAGGTGATCGACAAGTATCTGGTGCAGGATCGCGTGAGCGGGGCCATTTATGAAACGCCCCAGTTCGCGTACATGCTGATCGCGCTGACCGCCTTCCGCAGCTATGCGGAACGCCATGACCCGACGTATCGCCTGGAGACGATCCGCCGGTTTTACAACGCCATTTCGACGTTCAAGCTCTCGTTGCCCACGCCCGTGATCGCCGGCGTGCGGACGCCGGTGCGCCAGTACGCCTCGTGCGTCGGCATCGACATCGGGGACGATCTGGACTCGATTTTCGCCTCGACGCACGCGCTGGGCCGCCTCACGGCGCAGCGTGCGGGCATGGGCGTGAACTTCGGCCGTATCCGCAGTAAGGGCTCCAAGGTGCGCGGCGGCGAAGTGGTCCACACCGGGCTTCTGCCGTTCATGAAGATCGTCGCCGCCACGGTGAAGTCCTGTTCGCAGAACGGCATCCGCGGCGGTTCGGCCACCTGCCACATTCCCGTGTGGCATCCGGAGATCGAGGACGTGGTGGTGCTGAAGAACAACAAGGGCACCGAAGACAACCGCATCCGCACCATGGACTACAGCGTCCAGTTGTGGACCGGATTCTGGGAGCGCGCGCAGGCCGACCGGATGATTTCCCTGTTCGACCCCAACACGTCCGTGGGGCTGTACGAAGCGTGGGGCACCACCGACTTCGACCGCCTGTACCGCGAAGAGGAAGAGCGTCATCCCGAGCGCATCCGCAAGCAGATCAGCGCGCGCGAGATGGCCCGCCTGATTTTCAGCGAGCGCCTGACCACGGGCCGCATCTACGTGATGGACATGGACAATGCCAACACGCATTCCGCGTTCCTGGACACCGTCAAGTTCTCGAACCTCTGCCAGGAAATCAACCTGCCGTCCGAGCCGATCGACGCCGTGAACGGCGACAAGGGCGAAATCTTCACCTGCATCCTCTCCGCCGTGAACATGGCCGAATGCCGGTTCGAGGAACTGGGCGAGGTGACCGATCTGGCGGTCCGCTTTCTGGACGAACTGATCGATCACATGGAGTACGCCATCCCCGCGGCGGAGCGTTTCACGCGCCAGCGGCGCGCGCTCGGCGTGGGGATCATCGGGCTGGCCGACCTGCTGGCCCGCGAGAAGGTGAAGTACTCGGACCCGGTGGCGCCGTTCGTCGTGCACCCGTACGCCGAGCAGTTCGCGCTGGGTCTCACGCGCGCCTCCCTGCAGCTGGCGAAGGAGAAGGGCGCGTGCGAGAAGTTCGACCGTACCAAATACTCGAAGGGCATCCTTCCCGTCGATACCTACAACCGCAACGTCGACGCGTTCGCCCCGGTGGACCTGTCGCCGGAATGGGACGAACTGCGCAAGGAAATCGCCGTTCACGGCATGCGCAATTCCTCGCTGATGGCATTCATGCCCGCGGAGTCGTCGGCCATCGTGTCCGGCACGTCCAACGGCATCGAGCCGTTGCGCGCCTTGATCACCACCAAGAACAGCAAAAAGGGTCCGATCAAGTCGGTGGCGAAGTACATCGCCGACCGCGCCGAGCACTACCAGCTGTGCTGGGACCACGACTACAGCAACGAAGGCTACCTCAAGGTGGCCGCCGTGTGGCAGAAGTTCGCCGACCAGGGCATGTCCATCAACCTCTACAGCGATCCGCGTCGTTACGAGAACGGACTGATTTCGCTCGGGGATGTGATCAGCGATTGCCGCATCGCCTTCAAGTACGGACACAAGCAGCTTTATTACCAGAACACCCTGGACCTCTCCGGCGAGGAATCGGCTTCGGTCGAAGGGGAGGCGCTGCAGGCGCAGGCTCCCGGTGCGGGCGCCTTCGCGCGCCAGGAAGAAGCCTGCGAGAGTGGGGCCTGCGCCATCTGAGGCGCGGCTCCGCACACATCAACATTGTTAAAGGGACAGGGACATGACCCGCACGTTGTATAACCAGAAAAACATCGACTTCCGCTACCAACCGATGTTCTTCGGCGAGGAGCCCAACATCCTTCGCGACGACATGGTGCGGTATCGCCAGTTCAATGACTACTACGAGAAGATGATGGGGTTCTTCTGGCGGCCCCAGGAGATCGATCTCGATCTCGACCGCTCGGAGTTCCAGACGCTGCCCAAGGGGGCGCAGCACCTGTTTCTCTACAACCTCCGTTACCAGATCCTGCTGGACTCGGTCCAGGGACGCGGGCCCGTGCACGCGTTCATGTCGGCGTCCACGCTGCCCGAGATCGAAGCGTGCTGCGCCAAGTGGGCCTTCCAGGAAGTGAACCACTCCAAGTCCTACCAGTGGATGATCAAAAACATCTTCCACGATCCCTCCGTCGTGTTCAACGACATCGTGGAGCATGAGGAGATCCGCAAGCGCGCGAAGTCGGTGGTGGGCGCCTATGACGACTTCATCAAGGAACAGTCGCTGGTGGAGGCGGGCATCCTGCCGGTGAACACTTACGAAGGCAAAAAGAAGCTGTTCAAGGCCCTCGTGGCGGTGAACATCCTCGAAGGCGTTCGCTTCTACGTCAGCTTCGCCTGCAGCTTCGGCATCAACGAATCACTGAAGAAAATGGGCGGGTCGGCCAATATCCTGAAGCTGATCTGCCGCGACGAGAACATCCACCTCGGCATCACGCAGAGCATGATCAACATCATCATCCGGGGGCTGGAAGGGCCGGAGTGGGCCCAGGTCGCGGAGGAGTGCAAGCAGGATGCCATCGGCATGTACGAGGAGGCCGTGGACCAGGAAAAGGCCTGGGCGGAATTCCTGTTCAAGGAAGGCTCCCTCATCGGCCTCAACGCGCCCATCCTGCAGGAGTACGTCGAGTACATTGCGTCGCAACGGATGAAGGCCATCCGTCTCGAACCGTTGTGGCCCAAGGCCGAATACCGGCTGCGCTGGATGGACAACTGGATCAGCTCCGCCGCAGTGCAGGTCGCACCGCAGGAAACCGAAATCACCTCCTACATCGTCGGCTTCGATTCCAGCGTCAAGGAAAACGTGTGGGGATGACGGGGGCCGCATCGGGCGGCTTTAGCGCCCGGTGCCGAGGGTCCGTATCATCACGCCTTTCTGCGTGCCGATGCGGATCTCTCCCGTGGCGTCCGCCAGCACGGTGTTGACGTACAGCGTCAGCAGGCCCGGCAGGTTGTCGCGCGTGTGCAACGTCCAGTCGCCCTTGAGATAACGCGCGGCCCCGCCGCGCAGACTGACCCAGACCGCCCCCTCGGGACCTCCGGTGATGGCGGTCACGCGCTCGTTCACGAGCGCGCCCAGCCCCGCGCCGGGACCGAAGGCCAGCCAGGAACCGTTGCGGTCCCGGCGCGTCACCCCCGCCTGGGTTCCCACCCACAAGGCTCCGTCCGGTTCAACGTGCAAGGCCGTGATGCCGTGATGCGGCAGGCCGCCGTCGGTGTCGTCGGGCGTGAAGCGCGTCCACGAAGAACCGCGCATGCGGACCAGGCCCCCGATGGTTCCCAGCCACACGTCGCCGGCGGAGTCCACGGCGATGGCCGTGACGCTCGGGTGAGGCAGCCGGCCGGCGATGCGGTCGCCGGTCCAGGTCGTCCACGAGGAGCCGCGCAATACGGCGAAGCCGTTGCGCGTGCCGACCCAGCGCTCTTCGCGGTGGAGCGCCAGCGCGAGCACGCCGTTGTCGGGGAGTCCCGATCGCGTGTTCTCCACCGTATGCACGCGCCATGACCCGTTGGCGTAGACGCCGAGGCCTCCGCCGTCGGTGGCGACCCACAGGTCGCGGTAGCGGTCAAGGCCGAGCGCGGTGATGCTGTCCGACGCGGGACCGTTCTTCACCGTGCTTTTGTTCACGATGCGGAAGCCGCCGCTGCGGTCTTCGATGGTGAACCCGGCGCGCGTGCCATAATAGATGTTGTCCTGATCGTCCCGCACGATGGCGGTGACGTCGGGGGAGGGAAGGCGGCCCAGATCCATCAAGGTCCAGCGCGGCGTGGGCTGGGCCGCGGCGGATGAGGGGAGGGAGACGAGCGCCGCGAAGGCGGCGGCCGCGCAGACGACCGGGCTTCGGGGGCTCCGGCGCGTCGGGCGCGGGGGCAGTCGCGTCGCGGACGCGGGGCGTGTTGAAGTGTCTGGACGGGGGAAAGAATGCTGCATGGCGCCTCCGGCCCTTAATGTAAACAGCTTCCCGTCCCGAGTGGCTTGGTGAAGCCTCACGCGGGCAGGCGGCCCCGTTTCGCGTTTTAAGCCGGTCTGGACGACCCGCGCGGGGGGGAGGGCGCGTTCCCTTCTTTCCGAAACGCTATCTTTGCGGTTCTATGCCTGTGTCCGCCGCCGTTCCGTCCGGGGAAGCGTCCCGCACACGTCCTCATCAGCCTTGGGGAACGCCGGGCGTGCTGCGGTTCGTGCTGTACTTTTTTGCGGAATTGCTCAGCCAGTTTCCGGAGATGCTGCGGCTCCGCTTCGCCTGCGCCGCGGAGCGCGCACGGCGGGCGGGCGCACCGCGCGATCCCGTGGTGATGTGCGTCAGCGACAACCTGGACGAGGTGAACGGCATCGCGCTGGCCTCGCGCATCCAGCTGCGCGAGCTGCGGCGCATGGGTCGCGATGCCTGGCTGTTCGGGCCGGCGTTTCATACGCGTCGTCCGCGTCGCGAAGGTGCCGAGGACCGCATGATCCTCGCGCCCGGCCGCTTTTCCATGGATCAGGCGGGCTATGCGCAAAGCGAACTCGTCGTGCTGCGCCTCAAAAGCTTTCTCGATGTTTTGCGGGCGCATCCGGTGGACGTCATTGAGTTCGAAACGCCGGGTCCGGTCAGCACGCTGTGCCTGATCGTCGCCAAGGTGGCCGGCATCACCACGATGTCGCATTACCGCACCGACATCATCGTCTACAGCGATCTGCTGATGAAGAACCGGATGGGGAAGCACCTCGTGCAGCAATGGACGCGCCTCTTCACGCGTCTGGCGGGCCCGGTGATCGTCCCGTCCGACGCCTACCGCGACAAGGTGGCGGCCATGGGCGTGCCGCCCGCGCGCATCCGCAAGCTCCCGCGCGGCGTCGACCTCGAGTTTTTCCGTCCCGGGCTCCGGGACGCCGCCACATGGGTGCGCTTCGGGGTGCCCGATGACGGCCCCCGGCTGTTGTACGTGGGGCGCGTGTCCGTGGAAAAGAATCTCGCGGCGCTGTCGCAGGCCTTTCTGGAGACGCTGAAGACGCGCCCCGACCTGCGCTTGATCGTGGTGGGCGATGGCCCGTATCTCGAGGAGATGAAGACCCTGCTGGAGCCCTCCGGACGCGCGCACTTCACCGGCGTGCTGCGCGACGGGACGCTGGCGCGCGCCTTCGCCTCGGCGGATCTGTTCGTGTTTCCCAGTCTCGCGGACACCTTCGGCAACAGCGTCGTGGAAGCCCTCGCCAGCGGCCTTCCGTGTCTGGTCAGCGACTGCGGCGGCCCGCAGGAAATCATCGTGCCGGGCGTGTGCGGGACGGTGTTCCGCCACGACGAGCCCGACGCCTTGAAGGATGCGATCCTCGCCCTGGTGAACGATCCCGGCCGGCTGGAAGCCTGGCGCGCGCCGGCGCGCGCACGCGCGCTGGAGTTTTCCTACGCGTCCGCCGCGGAGGCCTTCTGGAATTTTTACGTGGAGACGTGGACGCGGCGTGAACGGATGCACCGTTCCGTCCGCGGCACGGACGGAACCAGTAACGCCTCTCACCCAGGGCCGACCTGACCGGCCGGTGTGGCCCCACGCTCCACACGCCTGCAGGCCTTCCCCGACCGCCGGCGCGGAGGCTCGCCGTCGATGACGCGGGATGCCCGCAGCCGGCTGCCGCCCCCTCACCCGTTCATCATTGTCCGCAATCTCATCACATCAACTCCGGAGTCCGCATGTTCGTTCATTCCGTCTATTTCTGGTTGAAGCCCGACCTCACCGCCGAGCAGGTGCGCGAATTCGAAGCGCGCGGCCGCGCTCTGATCACCATCCCCACGATCCGTCACGGATGGTTCGGGACGCCCGCGGACACCGATCGCCCCGTCATCGACCGGACGTACACGTACGGCATGGTGACCGTGTTCGACGATGCGGCGGGACATGACGCCTATCAGGTGCATGAAATCCATCAGCGATTCCTTGAACTGAAGGATTTCTGGACGCAGGTGAAGATCTACGACTTCACCTAGGCGGGTGCAGGACAGGGGGGGAGGCCGGCGCGCGCGGTGTGGTTTCCGTGAGCGCCGGCGGCGATCAGAACAGGACGAAGCCGGCGAACACAAGCGCGGCCAGCATGGCGGCTTCGGACACTTCGGTCACCAGTCCCGCCGTCTGGCGGGTGAGCTCACGACGGGACGCGGGCGCGCGCCGCGGGTGACGGAAGCGCAGGAGCAGCGAGACGGCGACGACGCCGGCGAGGAGCAGGGCGGCCGCCGCGCGCAGCGGAAAAAGAAAGACGAGGAACAGGGAGAACGTGCTGAGAAAACCGGCCCGGATATGACGCCGCACCAGCCACGGATTGCGTCCGGGCGTGCGCACGGAGCGCAGAAAGGCCCACGTTTGCGCGCTCATGCCGAGAATGGGAAAGGCCAGCGCCGCACGCACGCGCCAGTCCGGCGCGATGATCATCAGGGAAAACCATTTGACCAGCGTCAGGGCCAGCACCAGGGCCACGCCCTTGAGGTCGGGCCGGAACCCGTGCGTGAAGGACTGGTTGGCGCGGGTGCGTCGCCCCTGAACGGCCTCCAGCACGCCGCGCCACGGCGCGAAACCCGCGAGGGCCTGCGGCAGCAGCACGGCGAACAGGCAGGCCAGGGGCACCGGCAGCACTTGCGACGCGGCGATGAACCCCAGGATGTTCAGGCTGCCGTGTGCCGCGCCCACCCACGGGAAGTAATGCAGGGAGTGCGCGATGGGAACGCGTGTGCGCGGCGGGATCCGCAGGGCCGTGAGATGCGCGAGGGCATTGCGAAGGCTCACCGGGCGTCACCTCAGGCAGGGCCGAGCAGGTCGAAATCGACGTAGCCCATCAGCGGGTCGCTTTTGGCCACGCGCACCCGGATCTTCTGACCCAGCTGGAAGCGCACGCCGGTGCGGGCGCCCACGAGGTGTCCGGTTTCCGGATCCTTTTCGTAGTAGTCGCCCCGCATGCGGGAGACCGGAACCATGCCTTCGCCGTAGGGGGCGGTGACGGTGACGAACATCCCGAAGTTTTCCACGCCGCTGATTTCGCCTTCGAGTTCACGGCCGATCAGCGTGCGGAAGATCCACGCCGTGGCGACGCGCATGGCCTTGCGCTCCACCTTGATGACGTCGATCTCGCGCCCGGAAATCTCGTCCGCGATGGCAACGGCGCGGTTCCGGAACTCGCGGGGGATTTTCTTGCCGCGCGCGTGCAGCTTCATGACGCGGTGCGTCCACAGGTCGGCATAACGGCGGATGGGAGAGGTGAAGTGCGCATAATATTGCCAGCCGAGGGCGAAATGCCCCAAGGGGCTGGCGGAGTACTGCGCCTTTTTCATGCTTTGCAGAACCTTGCGCTGCACCGAAGGCGGCAGGGCGCCGCGCGAGGGGTCGAGCAAACGCACGTAGAACTGCTGGACGACGGGATTGAGATAGCCGCCGGTCTCGCGCATCTTCGTGAACATCTCGTCGCTGCCGCCCTCCAGCGGCAGCACCTTCTGCGTCTTGCGCCCCTTCGCGTTGCGCGCCGTCTGGCCGGCTTTGCCGGCCTTGCCGGGTCGTGCCGGGGCGGCTTCGATCCCCTCGGTGGCGGACCCAGGAGAGGCGAGGTGGGAGTGCAGCGCGGCCTGGTTGTTCCACAACTCCTGCACGACCTCGATGTCGGGTTGCTCGTGCACCCGGAAAAGTCCGGGGAGCTTGTGCTTGTGCAAGTGGCGTGCGGCGGCCTGGTTGGCCAGCAGCATGCATTCCTCGACCCACCCGTGCGCGGGGAGCCGCACGCCGGGATAGATGTCCAGCGGCGCGCGCGCTTCGTCGAGCATCACGCGGGGCTCCGGCAACTGAAACTCGAGATGGCCGTCGCGTTTGCGTTTGGCGAGCAGCGCGTCGGTGAATTCGGACAGCAGGGACAGGAACGGTTCGCCCTGTTCCTTGAGGCCCTGGGCCTCCTGGTAGGAGTAGAAGCGCGTGACGCGGATGAAGGTTTCCTCGAAGCGCCAGGACTCCAGCGTGCCGTCCGCGCTGACTTCCATGAAACAGGAGAGGGCGAGGCGGTCCTGTCCTTCGAGAAGGCTGCACAGGTCGCCGGACAGGCGCTGGGGCAACATGGGGGCGGCGGTCCACGGCAGATACTGCGTGTAGGCCCGGCGCAGCGATTCTTCATCCAGCGCGCCGTCCAGCGGAACGTATTCCGAAACGTCCGCTATGTGCACGCCCAGCTTCCACCGGCCGTCGGGCAGTTTCTCCAGCGAGAGCGCGTCGTCGTGATCCTTGGCGTCGGGCGGGTCGATGGTGACGATGTGCTCGCCGCGCAGGTCGCGCCGCGCACGATGCCGTTCCCACACGGGTTCGGGCTGCGCGGCGGCCTCCGCGGTCGCGGCCTTCGGGTAGCCGGCGGGAATCCCGTGCCGCTTGAAGAACGCGCGGGAGATGTCCGCGAAATCGGTTTCCATGCGCGCGGTGGCCAGCACGCGCGCGGTGGGGTATCCGAAGGGTCCCTTGCGTCCCAGGGGTTTGATGCGGACGTTCGCGCCGGGCCGTGCCGCGCCCTCTTCGCCGCGCGGCAGGACGTACTTGAGGCGGCCGCGGCCTTCCCCGGTGATGGCGAACAGGAACTTGCCTTCGCGTGCGACCCGCGCCAGCACGCCTTCGGTCTTGATCGCGGCCTTGCCCGGCTTGCCGGAGGCGGTTTCGGCGCCGTCCCCGCCGTCAACGGCTTCGTCCGCGGCGACGGCCGTTCCGCCCTTGCGTCCCCGGACCTGGGAACCGGGGGACGCGGGGGCGGTTGCGGTTCCCCCGGTTCCTGCCGCGCCCGGGGCGTCAGTCGTGGCCGAGGTGGCCGCCTCCGGCGGCGGCAGCATGTAGCGTTTGCCCTTCAGCTTGACGATGCGGCCGCTGGCCGCGAGCTTCTTCAGCAGCTTCTTGAGCGCGCGTTCTTCCTCGAGGCTCGTGACCAGGGCCACCATGAGGCGCGGCCACGCGACGGGGCCGTCGGCCGCCCGGAGAACGTCCAGGATGGACTTGTCCGTGGGTGCATGCAGTGCGGTCATGTGTGCTTTCGATGAGCCGGCGCGTGCACCGGCGGGGTCAGAGGGCTGCGGATTTGCTGCGCTCGTAGATCAGGATGGGATCGCATTTGCCCGGAAACTTGGCGGTGATCTTGTCCGCGCATCCCGTGGGCGTGAGCTGGTCGCAGGTCACGCAGACATGGTCGAACCACTCCTGTGAAATGCCGGCCGGGGGCTCACCCGATTTCACCGCACCGGCCCCGGGTTGATCCAGTTTGGACACGATGCTTTTCGCCATCGTCATGAGCTGCTGCATGGCCTGGGGTGGCAGCTGTGCGCCGGCCTGCTGGAGATAAAACTGCAGCGACTGGACGACGAGATCTTTTTCTTCTTCTGAAAATGCCATGATGCAAGGGTGGTTTCCGCACGGACGACACGCGCCATGCGGATCCTCTCCCAATATAGAAGGATACGGCCCCCTACGACGCCGGCGAAACCGGGCCCGTTGCGGTATGCGGGGACGGCCGGCCCTTGCGCGTGTCCCGGTGGGCTTGTGGAGGAGTCGCGCGTCATTGATCTTTTAGCAGGGAACTCATTGTGTCGCGGCGCACTTCGCGATAGGTTTAGAACACTTTCATGCGGGGATATCATGGTTGACCGGAAAAAAGGTTCAGGGGGGCAGGGCCGCGTTGCGGCGGCAAGGGGATGGGTATGCGCAAGCCTCCTGGCATGGGGCGCATCCGGGCTTGTAAGCCCGGCCGAAGCGCAGAACGTTCCGGCCGGAAAGACCCGCCTGTTCCTTTGGGAAGGCCGCACGGCCCCGGTGGCGTCGCCGCGTCCCTCCGGCATTCCCGACCCCGCCACCTACACGCCGACGGACAGCATCCGGAACCCCTGGCTTCTCGAATACACGCCCGCGAATCCCAACGGCGCGGCCGTGATCGTGATCCCGGGCGGCGGCTATGACAACCTCTCCCCCTGGGGAAGCGAAGGGGTGCCGGCGGCCAACAACCTCGTCAACCACGGCATCAGGGTTTTCATCCTGCGCTATCGCGTCAAGCCCTACGGCTATCCGCATGCCATGTGGGATGTCCAGCGGGCGGTGCGCTGGGTGCGCGCGCACGCGACGGAATACGGGGTGGATCCCCGCCGCATCGGCGTGCTCGGCTACTCCGCGGGCGGCCATGTGGCGTCCACGGCCGCCACGCACTTCGACGCGGGCCTGACGGACTCCACCGCGGCCAATGGGCCGCACTGGTATCCCGGTCCCAAGGATTCCATCGACCTGCATTCCTCGCGCCCCGATTTCCACGCGCTGGTCTACCCCATGACCACCATGGAACGGTACGTGCCGGGAACCACGACCGCGTATGCCTACAAGCCGGGCCGGGACATCTACATCGGCACGAACCCGGCGCAGACTCTGGTCGACTACACCTCCAACGAAAAGCAGGTGACCGCCCAGACCCCCCCGGCCTTCCTCAACTGGGGTAGCTCCGACAATCTGGTCAACCCCCTCAACAGCATGGCTTACCGTGACTCGTTGGCCGTCCGGGGCGTCGCTGTGAAAACCGTGGTGGTGCAGGGCGGCGGACATGACCCCAGCACGGCCCGGCTCGACAGCCTGCGCGTGTGGATGGATGCCGCCGGCTTCATGACGCCGACCTCGTTGCGGGGCCGTGTCCGCGCCGAAGGTCTGACGTCGCCCCGCTCCGCCCCTCGTCCCGGGATCGCGCCCGACGCGCTCGGTCGTATTGTCCGTGACGGTCGTACGACCGGCGCGCCGCTGAACCTCCCGCTCCAGAACAAGGATGTCGAATGATGAAATCACTTCGTGTTTCCCTGCGGCGCGTCGCACGTCTCGCCTGCCTCGCGCTGGCGGGCCTTTTCCTGGTGGACACGGCGGAAGGCCAGACCGCGCGCGCCATCCGCTGGGCCGCCATTGGTGACGCCGTGTCGGCCGCGGGCTGGCCGGCGCGCGCCGGCGTCCGTCTGCCCGCCGACAGCGTCATCAACTACGGTTACGCGGGCGGCACCGCGTTGCGCAGCGGCGACTCCAGCTACTGGGCATCGGGCCGCCTCGCCGAGGTGTTCGCCTATCAACCCGACATCGTCAGCATTCATCTGGGTTCCGCCGACTCCAAACCCGTGAACTGGGATGACAGCGCGAACTTCCTGAAGGATTACAAGGCATTGATCGACACCCTGTCGTCCATGCCCTCCCAGCCGCGCATCATCGTCGTGTATCCCACGCCCGTGTGGACCGATGAATCCGGAACCCAGGCGCCCGACCAGCGACGCGGTTCGGTGATCGCGAACTCCATCATTCCGAAACTGCGTGCCCTCGCCGTGGAAAAAGGGGTGGACACCGCTGACGTGCACACCCCCTTGCTGGCGCGTCAGAACCTGTTCGCCAACGGCGTGACGCCGTCGGCGGCGGGCAACGACACGCTCGGCCGCCTTGTGTTCCGTGCCTACGTCGATCAGTCGATCCGCATCATGGCCGTGGGCAACAGCATCACGCAGGCCGCCGGAACCACCGGCGGCGTCACCGCGAAGGATGCCTATGCGGTCCGTCTGAACATGCTGCTGGGCAAGCGCTACTGGGTGTGGAACGGCGGCAAGAGCGGCTGGTGGATGCAGCGGGCGCAGCTCCCGGGTGCCATGGCTTCGTTCAAGTCGTACGTGACCGACAAGAACCAGATGGACACCTTGTTCATGATGAAACCCCACTACATCACGGTCAAGCTGGGAACCAACGATGCGCGCGAATACTTCTGGAACGGCCCGCGTTTCGTCGCCGACTACCAGTACTTCATCGACACGCTGTACAACAATATGGCTCCAAAACCGAAGTTCGTGCTCCTGAAGGCGTATCCCGCCTGGAAGGTCAACGGCAACTGGGCGTTCCCCAACAGCGGGTACACCGCCGCCGCCAGCGGCATCAACGGCGACATCATCCGCGATTCGCTCCTGCCCGCGCTGGATGCCATCGCCGCGTCGCGCGCCGCGCAGGTGGCGGCGGTCATCGACTTGCACACGCCTTTCAACGGTCCCACGCAGGTGTTCGCGCCCGACGGCGTGCATCCCAACCGCCAGGGCCAGGACAGCATCGCGCGGGTCATCCACCGTGACCTGCTGCCCGTGGTGACCTCCATTGCCGCGCGCGCGCCTGATCGTGCCGCCCGTGTCCGCGCCGTCGCGCCGCTGCGGATTCACCTGACGGGCGGGGCCTTGCCCGCGTGGCTGCGCGGCGCGTCGCTGGTGTCCGTCAACGGCACGGTCGTCCGGGCCACCCCGGGTGTCGCGGTCCCCGCCGGCATTTATTTCGTCAAACCCAAGCCTGCCGCATCGTCGTCGACGCGGCCCTGAGGACTTATGCGTGCCATGAACACAGTCTCCCTGTGGCGTGCCGGCGGATGTGCGCTGGTTGCGTCCTCCCTGCTGGCCGCCGGACCCGTCACGACCGTTCCCTGGAACGGCCACGCCGGCGCGGTGAGCTTCACGTATGACGACGCCCGCGCCAGCCAGATCCCCAACCTGCTGCCGCAGCTCGACTCGCTCGGACTCAAGGCCACCTTCTACATCGCCGTCCAGAACGTGGGCACCTTCAACGCACGGCGTGCGGACTGGCTCACGGTCGCCCGTAACGGCCACGAGCTCGCCAACCACACCTACAAACACGAGAACGTGCACCAGATCAGCGCCGATTCGGTGACGCGGGTGATCAAGACCATGGCGGATACGCTGCGCAGCCTTGATTCGGCGATCCAGTCCGTGACCTTCGCCTATCCGAACTGCAACGTGCCCGGCGCCGCCGCCTCCAAGGCCGGCATCAGCGCGGAAAACTTCATTGCGCGCGGCTGCGGCGGAACGACCTACGCCTGGGGCACGCAACCCACGGACTGGATGAACGTGCAGGGGCTGATCATGCAACCCGGCAACCAGACCACAGGAATCAACGCGCTCAACACGGCGAAGAACCAGAACCGTTGGGCGACCTTTGTCATCCATGACGTGGCGGATCCCACGCCGGACGTCTACAGCATCACCCCGGCCAACAATCTGCAGTTGCTGACGACCGCGGTCGCCAACGGCAGCTGGGTGGCTCCGTTTGAAACCATCGGCGCGTACTACCGCGCCCACTTCACGCTGGATACCGCGTCCGCCGTCACGAACGGCAACGGCTGGAAGGTGGAGTGGGTTTCGCCGCACGCGCGCATGCCGCGCCGCGTCCCCGTGCGCATCCAGCTGGATACGGCGGTGTTCGGCGACTCCGCCGTGGTGGTGCAGGATGGCGTCGTCAGTCCGCAGCAGGCGGACGGATCGTACCTCGTCGATTTCATGAAGCTGCGTCTCGACGTCTTTCCCAAGGGAACGGTGGCGGTCGCCTCGGCCTCGCCGTTCCGTCAGGAACGCCTGAAGGCGCGCGTCAACGGACGCGAAGTGTCCGTGCGGGGACTGTCGCCGGACGTCTACGCGTACACGTTGCATGCCGCCACCGGGCGCCTCGTCCAGCGCGGCACGTTGCAGGCATCCGGAGGGGACGCTCATGTCTTCACGTTGCAGGATCTTCCCGATCCCGGATTGCATCAGTTGTCGTTGCACACGCCTTCCGGCGCGGTGCGGAGCCTGCCGCTGTTGCTTGTGCCGTAGCCGCGCCTGCCTGGCAGGATGGCTTGATGGCTTGATGGCTTGATGGCATGGCGGCATGCGACCTGACGCCCCCATCGCCTCCACACCCCCCGCACATCCCCAGCATTCCCATCACGGGACGCAGGGGAGGGAAGGCCTGGAAAGGTGATGTGTTTGTGGGGGGGGGGGAGGCAAGGGGTCCCGGCATGCCCGTGATGCCTCCCGGGACCCCTTGCGGGTGGCCGCGGTGTGACCGCCGGGCCCCCCGTCCTCCCCGCAGCCGGGATGTCGCGTATTACGGGTCGTCCCGGAGAAGCGGGCGTGACGCCTTTAGTACAATTCAGTCGATGCGCATCACCCTGTTGACCAACGAATATCCGCCGCACGTGTACGGCGGCGCGGGCGTTCATGTCGAATACCTCAGCCGCGCCCTGGCCCGGCTTGAGCCTGGCCGTAATCCCGTCGACGTCTTGTGCTTCGGCACGCAGGATGTCCAGGAAGGGGATCTTCGCGTCCGCGGCGTCACGCCCGACTTTACGCTCCCGAGCCAGAATGACCGGCATGCCAAACTGATGGATGCGCTCGCGCGCAACCTCATGATGGCGGGTTCCGTCACCGAATCAGACGTCGTGCATTGTCACACATGGTATGCCCAGTACGCGGGATGTCTCGTCAAGCAACTGCTGGATGTGCCGCTCGTTCTCACCACGCATTCACTGGAGCCGCACCGACCCTGGAAAGTGGAACAGCTGGGCAACGCCTACCACGCCTCCTCATGGCTGGAAAAAACCGCCTTCCAGAATGCGGACGGCGTGATCGCCGTTTCCGAAGCCATGAAGCGCGATGTTGAGAAACTGTACGGAGTCGACCCGGCGAAGGTGCGCGTGATCCCCAACGGCATCGACGTCAGCGAATACCGCAACACGCCGAACCCCGACCTGCTGCGCCGTCACGGCATCGATGCCGCCACGCCGTTCGTCCTTTTTGTGGGCCGCATCACGCGTCAAAAGGGAATCCTGCATCTTCTGAACGCGCTGGCGCATCTCCCGGCCGACAGCCAGATCGTCCTGTGCGCCGGTGCTCCGGACACGCCGGAGATCGGCGCCGAAATGCGCCAGCGCGTGGCGGACCTGCAGGCGCGCCGCCCCGACCTCAAGGTGATCTGGATCGAAGCCATGCTGGCGCGCGAGGATGTCGTCAGCCTGTACTCGCACGCGGCCCTGTTCGTCTGCCCTTCGGTGTACGAACCCTTTGGCATCATCAACCTCGAGGCCATGGCCTGCGGGGCGCCCGTGGTCGCATCCCGCGTGGGCGGCATCCCGGAGGCGGTCGCCGAAGGGGAAACCGGCCTGCTCGTGGACGTCGACCCCGGAAGCGGCGGTGACTTCGAACCGCGCGATCCGGAGGCCTTCGCGCGCCGCCTCGCGGCGGCCATCACGGAATTGATGGAAGACCCGGCCCGCCGCGCGGCCTTTGCCGCCGCCGGCCGCACGCGGGTCGAAGAGAAATTTTCATGGGAAAGCGTCGCCGCCCAAACGTTGGCGTTCTACAAGGATCTCGCGTCCGCAAGACGTTCCGGAACAAGGTGAAACATATGGCCGAAAAGAAAAACAACGCATCCAGGGCATCCGCCAAACCTTCCGGCAAGCCTTCCGCAAAATCTTCCGCAAAGTCCCCCGCGGGGACTTCCGCAAAGGCGCCGGCGCGTCCGGAGGACCCGACGAAGCGCACGACGAAGCCCGCCGCCCGCCCGGCGCCCGGCGCGTCCACGGGGACGACCACCCCGCCGCCCACCCGGGGTGCCGCGCGTCAACCGCAGGCGGCCGCCCCGCTTCCGCCTCCCCAAAAATCCGCCGTGAAAGCCCCCTCCACCTCCCCGAAAAAAGCGGCCGAACGATCCGTGACGATCCCGCAGGCCCGCGTCACCGCGCATGCGGTCGTGGAAAACATGCGTCCCCTGGTGGAGAACGGGTTGTATCCCGCCAAGGCCGTGCTGGGCGACGTGGTGACGGTGACCGCGGATATCTTCCGTGATGGCCATGAGAAATGCGAAGCCGACCTCTTGTATCGCCGCATGGGCGACGAGGCGTGGCGACGTGCGCCGATGGCCTTTGTGGACAACGATGAATGGGCCGGATCGTTCCCGGTTGACGCCTTGGGCGAATGGCAGTTCACCATCGAGGCGCGGACGCGGGACCGGGACGGGTATGCCGTGTACGGAGCGTTTGAAGAGCCGTATCATCATCCTCACTACGGCACGGTGCGCGTCGACCCGCGGGCCGCGGAGTTCGCGGCGTGGTACGAGATGTTCGCGCGCTCGCAGGGAACCGATCCGAACCGCAGCGCGACCTTCGACGAGATGACCGGTCGTCTCGAAGAAATCAAGGACCTGGGGTTCGACACGATCTACCTGCCGCCCATCCATCCCATCGGCCGCACCAACCGCAAGGGGCGCAACAACTCGGTGACGTCGCAGCCGGGCGAGCCGGGCTCGCCGTACGCCATCGGCGCCTGGCAGGACATCAGCCCGGAGCACGGCGACGGAGGGCACAAGGCCGTCGAACCGGGGCTCGGAACGCTCGCCGATTGCCGCCGCTTCATCGACCGTTGCCGCGCGCTCGGATTCGACGTCGTGCTGGACTACGCCCTCAATTGCTCGCCCGACCACCCGTGGGCGAAGAACCATCCCGACTGGTATTACCGCGAGCCCGACGGCACCATCCGCTACGCGGAGAATCCGCCCAAGCGCTACGAAGACATTTATCCCCTGAACTTTTTCTGCGCCGATCGCGAAAACCTGTGGCGCGAACTGAAATCCGTGATCGATTTCTGGATCGACATGGGAGTCACCATCTTCCGCGTCGACAATCCGCACACCAAGCCGTTCGCGTTCTGGGAGTGGATGATCGCCGAGGTCAAAAAGGAGCGTCCCGATGTGATGTTCCTGTCGGAAGCCTTCACCCGTCCCAAGGTGATGAAGCATCTCGCGAAGGCCGGCTTCGACTTGTCGTACACCTATTTCACCTGGCGCGTGACGGCCGCCGAACTGCGGGAGTACTGCGAGGAACTCACGCAGGAATCGTCGCTGTTCATGCGCCCGATTTTTTTCGCGACCACCCCGGACATCCTGCCCTGGCACCTGCAGAACGCGCCCCGTGAAATGTTCAAGATCCGGCATGCGCTGGCGTGCACTTTGGTGGGCGCGTACGGCATGTACAACGGTTACGAACTGTGCGAGAACGAACCGTACCCCGGCAAGGAGGAGTACAACGACTCCGAGAAGTACGCCTTCAAGGTGCGGGACTGGAACAAGCCGGGTCACATCAAGGACTTCATCCGCGCGTTGAACGGAATCAGGAACGGGCATCCCGCGTTGCAGCGCCTCACGAACCTGCGTTTCCATGACTGCGACAACCCGAACCTGCTGGCTTACTCGAAGGTCGATGGCGACGATCGTTTGCTCTTCATCGTCAACCTCGACCCACAGAACACGCAGTCCGGCTGGGTGACCATTGACAAGGCGGGGCTCGGTCTGGACGGCGACCACATTTTCGGCGTGCATGACCTGCTGTCGGGTGAGAGTTATGCCTGGGGTGACCGCAATTACGTCGAACTCAACCCGTTCAAGGAAGTCCTGCACGTGTTCGAGGTGACCACGTTCTAGCAGCGGAGCAGACGGGACGTCTCCCGCCGGGAGGCGGGTGCGGCGCGGCCTCCGGGCGTGTCGGCGTCCCCGCACCCGGGCCCCCTCCGGACAACCCCTGACACTCCGGCCCCTCCGGCCCCTCCGGACCATCCCGGTGGCGAGCCGGGCGGCACGCAACCTGGGGTGGGCCGGGTGCCGTTTTCCCGATTGTGAACATCATGAAGGGGTCAGCCGACCCGGCACGCCACCGCGTTGCTACCTGATGGCAACATCCTTGCGGTCGCAACCCGCGCGGACGCGGCCCGTGTATATTTAGCCCGTACGTCCCCCTCTTCCCGCCACCTTGCCTTCCGAGCGCCATGTCTTCAGAGCTTCACATCGACTGCCCCTGCTGCAACGCCCGGCTCGTCATCGACCGTGACACGGGCGTGGTCCTTCAGGCCACCGCGCACAAGCAGGCTCCGCCTTCCCTGGAAAGCTTCATGAAGGCCGAAGCGACGCGTGCCCGCGATCTGGAAGACAAGTTCGCTGAAGCCCGGCGCCTCGAGGAAGGCCGTCGTGCGGCACTGGAGAAGAAGTTCGAATGGGCGAAGAAAAACGCCGACAAGCTGCCTGATCCCAAGCCCGGCATCCAGTGGGATTAACCAGGATCAGGAGCCTTCATGCCCGACGCCGGCGTTGCCTTTGAAATCATCCGCGCGGTGACGCGCACCATTCTGGAGTCACGTGACATCCAGCCGGCGCTTGATGCCGTCACGCGTCTGATCTCCGAAAAGATGCGCGTCCAGGTGTGCTCCATTTACCTCTTCGACCACGGCAGCGGTCGCCTGCGTCTGGCTGCGGGCCACGGCCTCAACCGGGGGGCCCTCGCCGAGGTTTCCCTCGGGGTCGACGAGGGGTTGACGGGGGCGGTGTATTCGTCCGGCGAGATCATCAACATCGCGCATCCGCAACAGGACCCGCGCTTCAAGTTTTTTCCCGGTCTGGGTGAAGAAAACCTCGAAAGCTTTCTGGGTATTTCCATCGCGCCGGGAGTGGTGCACGGGGACGGCGTCCTGATCCTTCAAGGGGTGGAGCCCGTGCCCTTCCGGACGACTGTGGAAGATCTGGCCTATACGCTGGCCGCCCAGCTCGCCACGTTGCTGGAGAGCCGGCAGGTGGTCGGTCGCGTACCCAAAGCCGAACCATCCGGCTCCCGGATCGTTGCCCGGGTCATCGCGCCGCCGTTCGTGCGCGCACAGACGGCCTTCGGCGGTGTCGCCGACGGGATCGTGACCGTGCTGCAGACGCAACAGGTGTGGGAGACCGTGTTCTTCAGCGAAAGCGACGATCCGCAAGGAGAGCTCGCCCTGCTGGAGCGGGGGCTGGAGCGCGCGCGGAAAGAGTCCCGACGCCTGCGTCAGCGCGCGGGTGAGATTTTCGCGGAAATCGACGCGCGGATTTTCGAGACGCACGAGCAGTTCCTCGGCGATGAGGATTATCTGGGCATGATCCGGGCCCACATCCGTGAAAAGCGCACGACCGCCGTGTTCGCCGTGAAGGTCGCGACCCGCGAGATGTCCCGCCGGTTCCAGGAGTCGGGAGTCCCCATGCTCGCCTCCCGCGCCGCTGACCTGCGCGATGTGGGCCTGCGCCTGCTGAATGCGTTGGGAGAGGCCACCCAACGGATCGAGCCGCAGAACGGCAGCGAACAGGGCGTGATCGTCGCCGCCCTCGAACTGCTGCCGTCAGACCTCGTCTACCTCCAGTCCCGCAAGATCCTGGGAATCCTGTGCGAAACCGGCGGCAGCACGTCGCATGCGGCCATCCTGGCGAGATCCCTCGATGTTCCCTGTTTCATCGGCATCCCCGGCCTCACGCGGTTTCTGGCGTCGGGGACGCGCGTCATCCTGGACGGAACGTCGGGACTGGTGTACATCCACCCCGACGCCCACGTGGTGCGCGAGTACCAGCGCCTGATGTCCCTCGCGCGCGCGCGCGCGCCGGGAGTCTCTCCTCCGGATGTCGACAGGACGAGCGACGGTCACGAAGTCCAGATCTCGGGGAACGTCTCGCTGCTTTCGGACCTGAACCTGATGAGCCGCTTTTCCATCCGCAGCGTGGGACTGTACCGCTCGGAATTCTTCTTCATGATCCGGAACTCCTTTCCCGACGAAGACACGCAGTTCGCGGTGTACCGTCAGGTGATGGAGAGTTGCGGGGCATACGGCGTCACCTTCCGTCTCCTCGACGTCGGCGGAGACAAGCCGCTCCGGTATTTCGACTGGGGACGCGAGGAAAATCCCAGTCTCGGCTGGCGCTCCATCCGCATGTTGTTGCAGCGCCCCGAAATCCTCACGCCGCATCTGCGGGCCCTCTTGCGCGCGGCACAGCTGGGCGACATGCGTCTGGTGCTTCCCATGATCTCCACCCTGCAGGAACTGCGCGAACTCAAGCATCAGTTGCAGGCGGCGGCCCGGGATCTCGAACGGGAAAAAGGCAAGCCCCTGCGCCTGCCTCCCGTCGGCATCATGATCGAGATCCCGTCCACCGTGATCCAGGTGGAGGCCTTTCTCGCCGAATGCGATTTCCTGTGTCTGGGCACCAACGACCTGATCCAGTACCTGTTCGCCATCGATCGCGGCAACGAGCGGGTGGCGGAATATCACCATCCCTTTCACCCCGCGTTCCTGCATGCGCTCCGGCGCGTGTCGGACGCCGCCCGCGAGGCGGGAAAGCCCGTCACCGTCTGCGGTGAAATGGCGGGTGACCCGGTGGCGGTGCCCATCCTGCTCGGCCTCGGACTCAATGCCCTGAGCATCGCGCCGGGTTCGGCCGACGCCGTGCGCGCCACGCTCGAGCGGGTGGTGATGGCCGACTGTCGCGCCCTGGTCGATCACCTTCTGACCCTGTCCTCCGCGGACGACGTGCGTGCGGCCGCCGAAAAATTTCTCGAACGCCGGCCGCTGCTTCCGTTGGCGGGCTGATCCGGGCAAACACCCGGGCGGGGTCCCCCGGCGCCTGCCCGGCGGAGGTTTTCCGCCGCGGCCGTCACGTGCTTCGGAAGAGCGCTTCGGAAGAGCGCTTCTGGAGACTGAAGGCCGCGAATCCC
>CAYQFG010000006.1:10698-13354 GCA_964416695.1 uncultured Bifidobacterium sp. | reverse complement strand
GCTTCGGAAGAGCGCTTCGGAAGAGCGCTTCTGGAGACTGAAGGCCGCGAATCCCGGGGGACCTCTCATCCCCCCCGGGCGTTCCTCCCGAACGCGGGGCCGGCGGGGAAGGGCATGTGGAGGTGGCGCCGGCCGATTTTTTTTGAGGGCACCGCGTTCGTTCTCCCGCCTCCGTACCTAATTTTTTTGCATGCGCTTCATCAAAATGCACGGCACCGGCAATGACTACGTCTATGTGGATACGCGACAGGAGAAGGTCGACGACCCCGTGGCGCTGGCGCGGACAGTGTCCCACCGGCACTTCGGCGTGGGCGGCGACGGCCTGATCCTCATCAAGCCGCGCGAAGACGCGGACGGCGAGATGGAGATGTACAACGCCGACGGATCGGTTTCGGAGATGTGCGGCAACGGCATCCGCTGCGTGGCGAAGTACGTGCATGACACCTACGCACGCGGCCAGGATGAACTGAAGCTGATGACGGGGGCGGGATGGCGCACGGCGCGCATCGGCGCGCGTGACGCGGCGGGGCACGCCACGGCGGTGCAGATCGACATGGGCGCGCCCGTGTTCGAGGGATTGAAGATCCCCACGACGCTCGACAGGCCATCGGTGTTGCGGCAGACCTTGCAGGCCGGCGACCGCACGTTCGAGTTTTCCTCGGTGTCCATGGGGAACCCCCACTGCGTGATTTATGTGGACGACGTCGCGAACTTTCCCGTGCATGAGTACGGCCCGCTGATTGAAAATCATCCGTTGTTCCCGCGTCGGGTCAACGTCGAGTTCGTGCAGATCGTCTCGCCGGACGAGGCGATCCAGCGCACGTGGGAGCGCGGCTCGGGCGAGACGTGGGCGTGCGGAACCGGCGCCTCGGCGGTGGCCGCGGTGGGACGCACGCTGGGCCTCACGGGCGACCGCCTCACCATTCACCTGACGGGGGGCGACCTGTTGCTGGAGTATGACGGTACGGGTTCCGTCAGGATGACGGGCAATGCCGTGGAAGTGTTCCGCGGCGAGTTGCCGCAGGCTTGATCCCGACGCGGCCACACGCCGCCGCAGCGGGAGCTAGATTGTGGACGTTCCGCCGCGGCTCACGGCCGCGTCGGGACCGGACGAGGCAGACCGTACCCGCAGCAAAGACGGCCTGATTCATCGTAACGGGAGTTTTGGCATGTCCTGGTCGTGGATCATTTTAGTCATCGCGGGATTGTTCGAAGTCGCGTGGGCCGTGGGCCTGCGGTCGACGCAGGGGTTCACCCGGCCATTGCCGTCGCTGGTCGTCGGGGCGGCCATCGTGGCCAGCATGTACCTGCTGGCGGTGGCGCAGCGCACGCTGCCCATCGCCGTGGCCTATGCCGTGTGGGTGGGCATCGGCATCGCAGGCACGGCGCTGGTGAGCGCCTTCATCCTGCACGAGCCGCTCCGGCCCGCGCAGTGGGGGTTCATCGTCCTGCTCTTGGTGTCCGTCGCGGGCCTCAAACTCACGACCTGACGGAGTCGACAGGGGTTCGGTCATTCGGGTTCCCCTTCGTACGGGGGCTCGGGAACATACGGGCCCGGCCCGTGGCAAAGGAGGCGCATGTCCCGTTCGATCCGTGACCCGTTTGATGCGTGCCGCCGTGTGTCCGCCACCGTCTCCGGCAAGGCCTCGGCCTGCCGCACCGGCATGACCGCTTTCGCATCGGCATGCGCGGTCGCACTGGCGGTTCTGGCCGCATGGCCGTCGGCCGCGCACGCCGACGGCTACAGCGGAAACATCCGCGTGCGGGTGCTGATGAAAACCGATACGACGTCCAACGGACAGGCGGTGGAATATCCCGCCGTTGACCACCCCGAAGTGACCGCAATCGAGGTGACCATCCCTCCCGGCGGGGAAACGGGATGGCACCGGCATCCCGTGCCGGGATACGGCTACATCCTCGCGGGCACGCTCACGCTGGAAACGGAAGACGGACAAACCTTCGTGCTCGGCCCCGGCCAGGCCTTCGCGGAAGTCGTGAAAAGCCGCCATAACGGCCGCAACACCGGCACGGAAGACGTCAGGCTGATCGCGTTTTTCACCGGAGAACGAGGCAAGGCCTTTACCGTGAAGAACTAGGGGGCAGGTCCGGAGGCCCCAGGGGCGGGCAGGGACGGCAATGCTAACTTTGGGTGTTTCACCGGCGCCTCGCCAGTTCCCCCGGCATCTCATGACCCAGCCTTCTTCTCACGCGCACGACCCCGAAAAAATCCTCTCCGACGCCATCGACCTGATCATCGATGACCGCGAAGCGGAAGCGGAGCAGCTGCTCGCCGCGTTCACGGGAGCGCTGAAGGCTGCCATGAACGGGACGGAAGCCGATGCCCAGCGCTATTACCTGTGGGGACGCGCCCTCGAACTGCAGGACGAGTGGGAGCAGGCGCTGTTGCGCTTCGAAAGCGCGCTCAACCTCGTTCCCGATCATGAGCCGTCGCTGTGGGAGACCGTGACCATCCTGATGGATGAACTCGACCGGCCCGAAAGCGCGAAAACCCTGCTTGAGGAGCGCTTGCTCACGCTCAAGCCCGATCATCCCGAATACCTTGAGGCCCTGGCTTCGGCGGAAGCGCTGATCCGCCGTCGCGACGGCCGGCCGCTCAAGCCGTGGAAGGCCGGTGAGGTGGAAGAGGATGTGGAGG
>CAYQFG010000006.1:9023-10598 GCA_964416695.1 uncultured Bifidobacterium sp. | reverse complement strand
GTCGAAGTCGTCGTCGTCGGATTCTTCATCATCCTCGTCGTCGCTGTCGTCTTCAGAATCCTCGTCTTCGGACTCTTCGGACTCATCGTCCTCAAGCGCGCCGGACTCATCGTCCTCAAGCGCGCGCTCGTGGCGTTCTTCGGCTGCGTCGCGCGTGACGTCCTCGTCGCCCGAAGCAGCCGCGCCCGCGCCGACGCCGGCGACTTCGTCGGGGATCTCAGGGGCCGGCGCGGCGCGTGCCACCCCCTCCCCTCCTTCAATCCTTTCCACACCCAGGGTCAGCTGCTCGCCGTCTTCGTCCGGACGGGTGATTTCCTGGATCTCTCCGTCGTCTCCCATCTGCGGGATCAACGATTGCGCGTTGAGGATGCCTTCGAATTCGGACAGGCGCGGCAGGTCGTCGGGCACGCGGTTGATGCCGAAGTAGCGCATGAACTCGCGCGTGGTGTGGTAGGTGAAGGCCTGACCGAGGGTGTCGGTGCGGCGACCGATGTCGATCAGGCGCTTGTCGAGCAGGGTTTTCATGCTGCCGTCGACGTTCACGCCGCGGATGGCCTCGATCTCGGCCTTGGTCACCGGCTGTTTGTAGGCCACGATGGCGAGGGTTTCCAGTGCGGCCTGCGACAGGCGGCGCGGGGCGGCCTCCTTGAACAGGCGGCGCGTCCAGGGGAAATACTTCGGCAGCGTCCGCAGGCGGAACGTGCCGTCGGTCTCGGCGATCTCGAACGGATACTCGCCGCTCTCGAGGTCGCGGTTCAGTTTGCGGACGAGCTGGCGCAAACGCGGGGTGTCCCATTCCGGGCCCATGATTTCACGGAGGCTGCGCGCGTCCAGATATTCAGTCGAAGCGAACAACAGGGAGAGCAGCAGCTTGTCCGGTTCGGGAATCCAGACGGGCGTCTGGTCCTCGTCTTCTTCGTCATCCTTGTCCTCCCCTGCGGCGGAGGCGGGGGCGGGAACGGCCTCCGTGCCGTCGGCCGGGGCGGAGGCGGCTGGATCATCCTCTCCGGGGCCGCTGTCCCGGTCCGGGAGAGACGCGTGCGTGGCGGAGACGTCCGTGTCCGCGGACGCCGCGGAATCCGGCGCGTCGTGGGCGGGGGATTCCGGGAGGTCCTCGGGATGGTCTTCAGGGTAGGGTCGTTCTTCGTTCACGCGAAAATCTGTTTTTCAGGAAAAATGGAGGTTTCCGGCAGCAGACTGCAAGTCCGGAAATTAGAAAACGGTGTGGCGCGGGGCGGTCCGTTCAGGTGGGGGAGCGAGGCTTGGGCCCTCCGGATCCCTGCGGCCCAAGGCGCGTCCTGTGCAGGAGCGGGGGGGCCAGGGCGCGGTCCTGGCGGACCGGCGCGCGACGGTGCCCGGGCCCGTTACAGGGACTCCTCGGTTGGACCCCTCTGGTTGGGGACGCTTGGTTCAGGGACTTTGTGAGGGACTTTGTTCGGATTCGCTTTCGGATCCGTCTTCGGACTCGTCTTCGGACTCGTCTTCGGACTCGTTTCCGGATGCGTCTTCTCGCGCGCCTGCGGATTCACCTTCGGGTGCGTCCGCGGGGGCCGCGTCGGCTGCTTCCGGCGCGGG
>CAYQFG010000006.1:0-8923 GCA_964416695.1 uncultured Bifidobacterium sp. | reverse complement strand
CGGATTCACCTTCGGGTGCGTCCGCGGGGGCCGCGTCGGCTGCTTCCGGCGCGGGTTCCTCCACGTCGGGGGCGCCGGGCTCCAGGGCTGCCGCGAGCGATTCCAGACCGGCCGTCTCGGGCGGAGCCTCCTGGCCCTCCGCGCGCAGCTCGCGCTCCAGGTCCAGAAGGATTTCATCCAGGGCGGAGCGCGACTGACGTTGCAGGATCTGTTCCTGCACCCAGGTGACCAGCCCCGGTTTGATGTCCGGTACGGTTTCCGGAGGTTCGGGCTCGGCCATGGCGAGCTCCTGCGCGAGGGCCTCGGAGCGCGCGTCGCCTTCGCGGGCCTTGAGCGCGTCCTTGCGGTAAACCCAGATGGTCCCCATCGCGCGGTTCTGGCGCACGACGATGCGGTCGAGCTTGCACAACTCGAGCAAGGCCATGAAGGTCACCACCTTGGCCATGACGCGCGGATCGTTGCCGAACAGGTCCTCGAACAGGATGCGGCCGACGCTGACGAGTTCGGTTTCCACATGCTGCATGCGGTCCTCGATGGTGACCTCGTCGATTTCGACCTCGTGCACGGGAATGCGGGGCTTGAGCGCCAGCGCGCTTTTGAAGGCCGCCAGCAGGTCGTAAATTCCCGCTTCGCTTTCGCCTTCGTCGTCCCACGCTTCCGCGCCCGCGAGGGCCGGCAGGGAGACGCCGGGCGCACCCGCGGTCTTGTCCAGCGCGGCGAGGGCCCCGGCGGGCGGTTTTTCCGGACGGCCGCGCGGAAAGGCGCCGAAGTTGCGCGCTTCGATGTCGCGCAGCGAGCGGGCCGCCTCCTTGAACTTGCGGTACTCCATCATCTGGGCGATCAGCGCCTGCCGGTCGAGGAGATACTCCATCTCTTCCAGCGGATCCTTGTCGTCGGCCGGCAACAGCTCGCGCGCCTTGAGGCGCATCAGGCGGGAAGCCATCACCAGAAACTCCCCGGCCTCGCTGAGGTCGGCCTTTTCCAGCGCCGCCAGATGTTCGAGATACTGGTCGGTGATGGCCGCGATGGGAATGTCCCGGGTCTCGAGCTCGTTCTTTTCCACGAGATACAGCAGCAGGTCGAGCGGCCCTTCGAATACGGGCAACCTGACTTCGTAACCGAGGTCGAGAGCTTGCTGGAGGGAGGTCATGGGAAGGAAATCAGAATTCGGAAATATGAAATATGAAACCGGAGCTGAGAGGAAGGGCGCAGGAGCCGGCCGATACGGCATGCCATTGCGCCAACTTCCGGTTTCGGGGTTCCGGTTTCATGTTTGGCTCACTCGACCGTCACGCTCTTCGCCAGGTTACGCGGCATGTCGACGTCGCAGCCGCGCATCACGGCGATGTGGTAGGCCAGCAGCTGCAGCGGAACCACGTGCAGCAGGGGCGTGAGCGCCGGGATGGTTTTGGGGATGCGGATGACGTGATCGGCGACGGCGCTGATGTGGCTGTCGGTCGAGTCGGTCACGGCGAGGATGCGGCCTCCACGCGCCTTCACCTCCTGCATGTTGGAGATCACCTTGTCGAACAGGGCGTCCGTCGGGCAGATCACCACGGTGGGCATGTCGGCATCGATGAGGGCGATGGGGCCGTGCTTCATCTCGGCCGCCGGGTACCCTTCGGCGTGCACATAGGAGATTTCCTTCAGCTTGAGCGCGCCTTCGAGGGCCACGGGGTAGTTGAAGCCGCGGCCGAGATACAGGAAGTTGCGGGCTTCCACGTACTCCTTGGCGATTTCGCGGATGGCGTCGTTCTGCGCCAGGATTTCACGGATCTGGTCCGGAATGGCGCGCAGGCCGTTGCAGATGCGCATGCCTTCGTCGGCGCTCATGCGGCGCATGCGGCCCAGCAGCAGGGCGATCAACGTGAGCACGGTCACCTGGCAGGTGAAGGCCTTGGTGGAGGCCACGCCGATTTCAGGGCCCGCGTGCAGGTACACGCCGCCGTCGGTTTCGCGCGCGATGGAGCTGCCCACCGCATTGCAGATGCCGAGCACGGTCGCGCCCTTGCGCTTGGCCTCGCGCAGGGCGGCGAGGGTGTCCGCCGTTTCCCCCGACTGCGAGATCGCGAACACGATGGTCTTGTCTTCAAGGATGGGGTTGCGGTAACGGAATTCCGAGGCGTATTCGACTTCCACGGGGATGCCCGCCATCTCCTCGATCAGGTATTCGCCCACCTTGCCGGCGTAGAAGGAGGTTCCGCAGGCGATGATGACGATGCGCTTGATGCCGCGCAGTTCGGGGGTCAGCAGGTTCAGTCCCTGCAGGTTGGCCGTGCCGGCGTCGGTCAGCAGGCGGCCGCGCAGCGAATTGATGATGGCTTCGGGCTGCTCGAAAATTTCCTTGAGCATGAAGTGCTCGAAGTCGCCCTTGGCGACCTGGTCGGCGCTGAAGCTGATGTTCTGGATTTCACGGCGCACTTCGGCGCGCGCCTGGTTGGTGATGCGGTATTCGCCGCCGCGGATCTCCACCATGTCGTTCTCATCGAGGTACACGACCTTCTGGGTGTGCTCCACGATGGCCGCCGCGTCGGAGGCGAGAATGCACTCGTCTTCTCCCACGCCCAGCACCAGCGGACTGCCGCGGCGGGCACCGATCAGGACCCCGGGTTCGCGCGAGGAGATCACGGCGATGCCGAACGCGCCCTCCAGGTTGGCCAGCGCGTCGGCCACGGCCTGGGCGAGGTTGTCCTTGTACAGCTTGGCAACCAGGTGCGCGATGACTTCGGTGTCGGTCTCCGACTTGAACTTCACGCCTTCGGCCTCGAGCCCGGCCTTGATCAGGGCGTAGTTCTCGATGATGCCGTTGTGCACCACCGCGAACTGGCCGTCCATGCTCATGTGGGGGTGCGCATTGGCTTCGGACGGCGCGCCGTGCGTGGCCCAGCGCGTGTGCGCGATGCCCGTCGAGCCTTCCCGTGCGTAACCGGTCAGGGTGGTTTCCAGTTCCGACAGGCGGCCCTTGGCGCGTACGGTCAGCAGCTTGCCGTCATTCTGCAGGCTGACGCCGGCGCTGTCATAGCCCCGGTACTCGAGCTTGCGCAGCCCTTCGATGAGAATGTCGACGGCCTGACGCGGTCCGGTATATGCCACGATTCCGCACATGCGTGAACCTCCAAAATTGTAACGATGTGAAGTTAAAAAAGGGTTTGGGGGGGCGGAGGCCCGGTTGCGCGGGGCGTGCGCACGGGCGACCCGCCGGGTGGTCCCTACAACAACATGGCCTCAACGACCCCGCACAACCGGGCGGCTTCCGCGGCCGTGGGGGCTTCCGCGATGGCGCGGATCACAGGTTCCGTGTTCGACGGGCGGACATGCACCCAGCTGCGGTCCGTTTCCCAGCCGAACCACAGCCCGTCGCGACGGTCGATCGTCGCGCCCGTGAACGTTTGTTCCAGACGCGCATACACGTCCGTCAGAGAGGTCGAGCCCAGGTCGAACTTGCGCTTGTCGATGTGGTAGGCCGGAATGTCGGCCACGAGTCCGGAGAGGGGGAGGTTGCGTTCGGCCATCGCCTGCAGGATCATCGCGACGGCGAGCACGCCGTCGCGGCCGTAGTGCAGCGCCGGCAGGATGACGCCGCCGTTGCCTTCGCCGCCGATCACGCTGCCGTTCCGTTTCATTTCCATCGTCACATTGATTTCGCCCACCTTCGCGCGCGCGAAGGGCACGCCGTGGCGCGCGGCGAGATCGGCGCTCATGCGGCTGGTGGACAGGTTCACCGTCACGGGGCCGGGATTGCGGGCCAGGTACGAGCCGACCGCGATGGCCAGCGTGTATTCCTCGCCCACGGGTTCGCCGTGTTCATTGACGAGGGCGCAGCGGTCGGCGTCGGGATCGGTCGCGAACCCCACGGCGCAGCCGTGCTCCCGGACCGCGCGCCCGAGATCCGCGAGGTTTTCGGGGGTGGGTTCCGCGCCGCGCGGAAAGATGCCGTCCGGTGTCACGTGAATGGCATAGACCTCGCAGCCGAGGCGGCGCAACAGCTCGGGGATGATCAGGCTGCCCGCGCCGTTCACGGCGTCGTACGCCACCTTGAAGTTGCGTGAACGGATCAGGTCGACGTCGAGGCAGGGCAGGGCCAGGGTGGCCTTGAGGTGCGCATCGTCCGCGCCGCCATCGAAATGCGCCGCGTTCTCCTTGTGGATGACGGCGCCCACGCCCGTGTGGGCGCTCCAGGAGAGTTCTTCGGAATCCACACGGGCGAACAGGGAGCGCACCTGTTCCTCGTCCAGAAAGATCCCTTCGTGGTTCAGGAACTTGAGGGCGTTCCATTCCAGCGGGTTGTGCGACGCCGTGATGATGATGCCGGCGTCCGCCTGTTCCGTCAGTACCGCCATCTCCACGGTGGGCGTGGTGGCCACGCCCAGCATGACCGCGTCGGCGCCCGATGCGGTCACGGCGCTGGCCACAGCCTGCTCCACCATGGTGCCCGTCGGACGGGTGTCGCGACCCACCACCACGCGTTTGGCCTTCAACAGGTGCACGAAGGCGTTCACGTAACGGGAGATGAGGACGGGATTGAAATCGGGCCCGACGATGCCGCGGATCCCGGAGACGGAGCGCATAAGTTGTGACATGAACCGAAATTTACCTCATTATGCGAAAACCGCGGAGATATCGTCATGCGACTACCTCCCCGTTCCCCGGCTTGGTACTTTGTGCGCATGCGTCATTCCATTCGTATCCGAATCCTGACCGCGCTCACGTCGGTCCTCGTCGCGGTTCCGGCTTTCGCGACGTCCTCGTCCCCGGTTCCCGAGGTCACCTACCGCGTCCTGCCCCGGGACGTGCGTGGTGATTCCGTCATCGTACGCGTCCGGGCCGTGATTCCCCAGGGGTGGCATATCCAGTCGAACGCCCCGCTGGACGAGTTTCTGATCCCCACGGAACTGAAACCCTCGGGGGACGGCCTGCGTTTCGGAAAACCGGTTTTCCCGGCGGCCGAGACCAAGGAGTTTCCGGCTTTGGGGGGGGATGTCGCGCTGTTCTCGGATACCCTTGACATCACGGTGACCGCGCGGGCGACGAAGGGCAAGCGCGACGCGCAGGCCGTCGCGGCCGCGCTGGCGCGTGCGTCGATCGGTTTGCGTTACCAGGCCTGCAACGACACCCAGTGCCTGGCACCGAGAACGGTGAATGCGAAGAGGGTGAAGTAGGGAAGCAACCTCACAGCATCACAGCATCAGAGGACCCGCACGTGCTGATTGAGTGCTCGTGGTTTGGCTATCAAGCCCGCATCCACAGGTTGCGCGTGATCCCTGCAGGAACCCTGTCGCTCTCCTGTTGTGATGCTGTGACGCTGTGATGCCGGACGTCCTTACGCGAACGTCCCTTCCAGGTCGAAATCCGTCGCGCCGGTGACGAACACCCTGCGGAACGAGCCGATTTCCGCGTCGTCCGCCCCGTGGATCAGCACGCGGCCGTCCACTTCCGGGGCGTCGCCTTCGGTGCGGCCCACGAAATGATGCGACTCGCCTTCGGCGACGGCGTCCACGATCACCTCGACGGTTGACCCGATGCGGGTGTTGTTGTCTTCGGTGGCGATCTCCCGCTGCAGGTCCATCACCCGTCCGAGGCGTTCTTCCATCACGTCCTGCGGAACCTTGGGTTCGAGGTCGTACGCGTGGGTGCCTTCCTCGTCCGAATACGTGAAGCCGCCGAGGTGACGGAAACGGGTTTCCTCCATCAACGAGAGGAGCTCTTCCACGTCCTCTTCGGTTTCACCGGGATACCCCAGCACCACGGTGGTGCGCAAGGCGATTCCGGGGACGGCGGCGCGCAGGCCGGCGAGCTGCTTGCGCAGGCTTTCGCCCGTGTAGTTGCGGCGCATGGCCTTGAGCATGCGGTCGCTGGCATGCTGGACCGGCATGTCGAGGTACTTGCAGACGCGCGATTCGGTGGCCATCACGTCGAGCAGGCCGTCCGTGAGGAAGGCCGGATAGGCGTACATCATCCGGAACCAGGGGATGCCGGTCTCACGCAGGAGGGTCCGCAGCAGTTCTTCCAGGGTTTCCGTGCCGTTCTTTTCGCGGCCGAAGTAGGTCAGATCCTGCGCGATCAGCGACACTTCCTTGATGCCCCACGATTCCAGCTGCTGCGCCTCGGCGACGAGGTCGGCGATGGAGCGGCTGCGCTGTTTGCCGCGCATGCCGGGGATGGCGCAAAATCCGCAGACGCGGTTGCAACCCTCGGCGATCTTCAAAAAAGCGTGATGGGGCTCTTCGCCCATGAGGGACCGGGGGCCGGCACCCGCGACGCAGTCCGAGGGCAAGGTGGAGGTCAGGCCGAGCCGTTCGATGATTTCCCCAGGCTTGTAGGTGCCCACGAGCAGATCGGCTTCGGGGATTTCCTTGTGCAGTTCCTCGAGGTAGCGTTGCGAGAGGCAGCCGGCCACAACGACCTTTTCACCCGCGGCGCGGTGATCGATCGCGGAGAGGATTTCGTTGATCGACTCTTCCTTGGCGGCTTCAATGAATCCGCAGGTATTGATCACGGTGACGGCGGAGCGGTCGCCGTCGGCGGCCAGGGCGAAGCCGGCGCGGCCGAATTCACCGAGGATGTTTTCGCTGTCGACCTGGTTCTTGGAGCAGCCGAGGTTGACGATGCGCACCTTGCGATCCCGGGCGGGGATCGCGGTGGTCGAAGAGGGGCGGGAAGGATTTTCAGGCACGATGGATCCGGTTCAGGGGGCGTTAAAGGTACCAAAGAAGACCGCTCCCTGTCCGGCGGCCGGCGTGGGCGCCGGCCGGGGTCCGAACGTTACCAGTCCGGCAGGGCGGGCGGGGCCTCGCTGGCCGGCGCCGGAGGCGACGCCGGAACCGGTTCGGGTGTGGCTTCGGGTGCCGGGGCGTCATCCGCCACGGGTGCGGGCGGCGGCTCAGGGGTGGGGGCGGGCGCCGGCGTGGGCTGGGGAGCCGGAGCCGGAACGGGTGCCGGTGCGGCGGGACGCGGCTTGTACACCGGGGCGACGGGCTGGGTGTCGCGTCCCTTCAGGTCGGCCCAGTAGTCGATGCCCGCGGGGGTGAGGTTGGTGGCGCCGTAGGCGCGGGCGGCGGCCGTGGTGGCGAAGCTGCCGATGCGGACGCGATAGTACAGGCCCGGCATGTCGGGTTTGGGGTCGCGCACGTGGGACACGTAGGCGGGGAGTCCTTGGGCCACGAGGGCGTCGGCACGCTTGCGGGCGACCGCTTCGCTTCTGAAAATGCCGATCTGGAGGGTGTAGGCGCCGTTGGCCACGATGCCCTGGCGGGGGTTGGCCGGCTTGGCCGGAGCCGCTTTTTGAGCGGGTTGCGGCGCGGGCTCCGGCGTGGATTCGAAGTCGTCCTGGGGGAACGTATCCTCCAGGCTGTCGAGGCCGGGCGGCTCGGGAAGGACCACGGCGGAGTCCGCGGTGGTGTCGGCCGGGACGGGCTCGGATTTTTTGCAGCCGGTGACCGCAAGGGTCAGGGCGGTGACGAACGTGGCAAACAGGACGGGTCCAGTCGGGGACGTCGGGGTTTTCCAGTGGCGCATGGGGCCTCCCGCATGGTAAAATGTTGATCAAGGAATGCGCAAAAACGCAGCCTGCAATTTAGTCCAATCCCTTCCCTCCCTGAAGCAAACGGCCCCTGAACCGCTTTTTTTACCCCACGAACCAGCCGGAATGGCTTTTTCGTCCGGGAAAGCCTGACTATTGACGAATATTTTACCGTCAGAAGGTCCATCCGGCCGGTTCGTGCTCCACCCCCTGCTCTCAAACCTGCCTTTTTTGTTTGAAAACGCGAATTGTGGCGTCCGCACGGTGGGTGACGACGCGATGCGGGCATTGACAGGGGGAAGGCCGACGAGATACCTTTCCTGACCCTATCGACTTCCCTCCAACATGTGGAAATGAGGTGAAAACAATATGACAGGCGTCATCGTGCGTCCCGGCGAGTCCTTCGAAAAGGCTCTGCGCCGGTTCACCAAGACCTGCGAAAAGGCCGGAATCATTTCCGACGTGAAGAAAAAGCAGCGTCATGAAAAGCCTTCTGAAGAGAAGAAGCGCCGCATGAACACGGCCGTTCGCCGTGCTCTGAAGGAAAGAACGGAAGCCGCGCGCTAAGCGTGGGTGCGCGTCAACACGCGCGAACATTCCGTTGTGAAATGGCTCCCCCAGGGAGCCATTTTTGTTTTCTCCCTCCGGGGTCGCTACTTTTCGCCATGCTTTATCAGGGGAGTTCCTGTGATCACTGTCTGGCGCGTTATCCGCATTCTGGCGTTCATGGCGTATTGTCTGCGCGATTACGCATGGGCCGCACTGAAAGGCCCGACCCACAGTCGTGCGACGATCGACCGTCTCTTCGTGGAGTGGGGATTCTATCTGCTGAAGGTGTTCAAGGTTGACCTCCGCGTGTCGGGGCACGACCATCTGGCGAAGGGCGGGGACGCGCCCCGGGTGTACCTGTGCAATCACAACAGCTGGCTTGACATTCCCGTGATGACCGCGGGGACCGCCGAAGGCGTGGGGTTCGTGGCCAAGAAGGAGTTGGGCCGGATTCCCCTGCTGGCGTTCTGGATGCGGGCGGTGGGGTGCGTGTTCATCGACCGCTCCAACAGCAGCAGTGCCCGCCGGACGCTGGAGCAGGCGGCCCGCACGGTGGGCGACCGCCCGCTGGTGGTGTTTCCCGAGGGGACCCGCAGCAAGACCGGCAAGCGTTTGCCGTTGAAGCTGGGAGGCATGCGCATGGCGCTGCTGGCCGGCGCGCGCATCATTCCGGCGCACATCCATAATTCGCGCGCGGCCTACGAGGCGTTTGATCCCAAAATGCCCACCCCGTTGCCGGTGGACCTCCGGTTCTTCCCGCCCCTGGAAACGAAGGATTTGCCCGACGAGAAGGCCTCATGGAACGCGATCAAGGCGTATGTGGAAAAGTGCTGGGACGAGGCCGAGGCGGATATC
>CAYQFG010000005.1:26841-40466 GCA_964416695.1 uncultured Bifidobacterium sp. | reverse complement strand
CCGCGTTGACTTCCTTGTAAAGTTCGCGGGTGGGGTCATAGGAAACATTGAGGAGCGTGATGGTTTTGGCGGGAACCGCCACGGCCGCCGCGAGGGCGGCGAGCGCGAGGAAGATGAGAATCCGGTTCATGAGGAGTCCTCGTGTTTGTTTTTGTGTGGCGGCCCGCGCTGGGGGGACCGCCGTTTTTTTGTTGAGGTGGGGCGCACAGCCGTGCGCCCTTCTTGTTGTCGTGCGCCTTGCTCGTTAGTACGCGGCGTTGAAGCTGAAGGAGAGCACGTTTTCCGCCTTGCGGTCGGCGGGTGCCGCAGCGACGTTGGTGAACGCCGTGTGCTCGTAGCTCACGAAAATCTTGAACGAGTTGTTCAGGTACCAACCCAAGGCGCCGCCCGCGCTCAGCGCGCTTTCGATTCCGTGGTTCTGGTTGGTGGGGCCGAACGTCCCGGCCACCGCGTCATCGATCGTGATGCCGTGCACGCGGGCCAGCAGTTCGACCGCCCCGAAGTCGCTGCCGTTCGGCCAGTTGTTGGCCTTGGCGACGCGCGGACCGCTGCGGTAGCTGTTCTTTTCTCCGGTGAGCACCCAGCTTCCGGTCACGCCCCAGGCGGCGTTGGTCAGGTCGGCGGTGTTGGCACCGTTGCGCACAGCCTGCGTGGTCTGCGTGTACTCCGCGATCAGGCCGAACGGGCCGACGTAGTAGTAGGCCTGCGGAGAGACGCGGTACAGCGTACCGTCCAGCGTATCGTTGGTGAACGGCTGGAAGTTCTGGCGGCCCGGGGTGGGAATGGCAGTCAGCGTCCCGCTGTTCTTGCGCTCACCGTACGAACCGGAAACGCCCAGACCAAACCCCTTGAGCGCCTCGGATCCATTGTTGAAGGGATGCGCGAAGACGCGCGCGTGGAAATCCTTCTTCCCGTCCACTTCAGCGGCGTAGTCCTGGTTGTCGTTGGCGCCGTTGAAGAGGCCGGCCTGATACTGCAGGAGACCTTTGCCGAGGTTTCCGCTCGCCTGGACGCCGATGTCGCGGTTGGGTTGCAGGGCGGTTACGAACGATCCTTCGATGAAGGGGGCGCGCGGCGACGACAGCAGGCGCTCCAGACCCGTGGGCGGCTTCATCTTGCCGACGCTCAGGTTGAATGCGGGCCACAGGTTCCAGTCGAGCTGCACGTCCAGCAGGTTGACCGAGTTCCCGGCCCAGTTGGTGTGCACGCGCCATCCGAAGTTCTTGTAGGCCGTGCCGCGCACGTCCGTCTGCACGCGACGCAGGCCCAAGGTGTGCGACTGGTTTTCCGGCGCGGCCGGCTCCGTGGTGAACACCCGGCCGGAGATCTGGTTGAAACCCGAGAAACGGATTCCGAACGCGCCGTCGGCGCTGGTGAAGCCGAGGTTGCCCGGCGCGGCATTCACTTTCGGCGCCTTGGCTGCGGCGGCCTTCGCCTCTTCCTGCGCGATTTCGGCCTGCCGCTCGATGATGCGGATTTTCTGGTCCAGCGCTTCGATCTGTCGCTGCAGTGAGTCATTCGTCTGGGCATGCAAGCCGGGGGCGGCGACTACGGAAAGGACTGCGGCCAGCGCTCCGGCGCGGAGCGCACGCGCCTTCGGGTGGATGGCCTGAATGTTCGGCATGGGAGTTTTCATGATGGTCCTTGTGGTTGACGTGTTAGAATGGGATCAGTTGAAAAGTCTTGTTGAAAAGTCTTCGAGGGGGCCGGGGGAATGTCCCCGGAAAAGAGGGAGTGCCCAAGCGGGAGAACGCAGGATCAAGGAGGAAGCCCCAGGGCGGCGACGGTTCACGTGAATGGGGAAGCGACGCGGGGGAGGTTCGACAGGTCGATCGCTCATGTCCTCGGGCCGGGGCCGGATTGCGGACATCGGCACGACGCGGGGAAAACAGTCGGGCGCGCAGGGGATCCGTCTCGGTGTTCGGACCGGGGACGCTTGTCATGCACGATCATATCTATAAGTCCTATTTGGTAAGTGGGGTAATGTGCAAAAAAATTTTCAGATGACATAGTCCACCACGTGCTGGCGGCTCGCCTCGTGGACGCGCACTTCCACATCAGCCAAAGTGGTGCTGTCGAGGATTTCCGCAGTGCGGTCCCGGACATCCTTCATGACCATGCGCAGACCGCATGTGCGTTCATCGACACATTCCACACAACGCCGGTAGTGCAACTGACTGACGCAGGGCAGGAGTGCCAGCGGTCCTTCCATCTTCCGCACCACCGCGCCCAACGTCACCGATTCGGGCGACCGTGCCAGAAAATATCCGCCCCCCTTGCCCTTGCGGCTATCCAGAAAACCTTCTTTCTTCAACTCAAGCAAAATGGCTTCCAGAAATTTTTGCGGGATGCCCTCCTTCTCCGCAACCTCGGCGATCAATACGGGTCCGCGCTGACGTTCGCGGGCCAGGTATTGCAGCGCCTTGAGCGCATATTTGGTTTTCTTGGAGAGCATTAGTCGATAATTCCTATGGGTTATATATACGTACGCGTTTCGAACTTCGTCAAGGGGCTTTCAACACGATGTAGACAGTCATTTTTTCCAAAAAAAAAACGGGAAAATCAGGCTTTCGGCTTTATTTGGCATCGGGAAAGCCGCATTCGCGGGGAGGGTCCCTGGGGGCGGACGGCGGGGATGCCGGCCTCCCGGCGTGGAGTCCCGGGCCTCACTTCCGTTGCATATACTCTTTTCGGCTGCGTTCGGGAAGCCGCTCCAGCGCGTACCGGAGCATGGTACGGGGCATGCTGGCGGCGTAGCGATCCAGAAAATCCACCAACGGCGCCACATCTTTCTTTCCCATCTCGCGCAGCATCCACCCCGTCGCCTTGTGGATGAGGTCCTCGCGATCACCGCGCAGCGCTTCGGCGATACGCAACGTCTCGCCGAACACTCCCATCCGGATGAAATGGTGCGTCGCGACAATGGCCACGCGGCGGCGCCACAGGTTCCCGTCGCGCGCGAGTGCGTCGAGCAGCGAGGTGTCTTCCGCGTATTCGGCGAGATGCCGCCCCACCAGGCGGGCCGCACTCGTGTCGACGAGATCCCAGTTGTTCACCTGCGTGGCGACGCGCGCGAGATAGTGCGTGTGGATCTTCGCGCGCAGCGGTGGCGCACCCGCTTCGTACGCCTGCATCATCAGGAACAATGCGACCAGACGATCCTCGTGCCACTCCGATTCCAGCAGCGCCGCCGCATCCCCGAAAGACAGATGCCGCCACGCCTTCGCCAGTTTGCGCAACACGGGGACGGTGATCCCGCGAAAGCGGTCACCATGGCCGTATTGTCCCGGGCCTGTCTTGAAGAACCCTTGCAGGAAGGACGCCTTCGCGGGATCGTTGAGGGCGGCAAGTTCGCGGCGCAGGGTCTGCAACGTCGGGGCGGATGAGGCGGAGGTCATTCCTGGAATTTAATTCCCCGATGGTGGCCAAGGTCACACCAGCCGCACCGGACTGCGGTCAGGCCAAGCGGAGCGCGGCCCCGCGCAGGCCGTTGACCAGGTCGCGGCCGGAGATGCGCGGCTTGCCCTCCCACTGGACCTCCAGCAGGTGCAGCAGGCCGTCACCGGTGCCGACGAAGGGCTCCCCGCCTTCGACGCTCACCACCCCGGGGGCTCCCGCACCTGGCACGTTGCGCGTGCGGTGGACGCGCAACGTCCGCCCGGTGGCCGCACCGTCACCCCCGGCGCCGGGTTCGATTTCCACGGCATGACATCCCGGGGCCGGGTTGAACCCCCGCACACGATCGTGAATCTGCCGGGCCGAAAGCGTCCAGTCGATGCGTCCGTCTTCCTTGCGGATCTTGGGAGCGGGTGTCGCGAGTTCGTGGTTCTGCGGCCGTGCGACGGCGCGGCCCGCCTCGAGATCATCGAGGGTTGCGAGCAAGAGGTCGCGGCCCATGAGGCTGAGGCGGTCGAACAGTTCGCCTGCGGTTTCATCGGGCCCGATCGGCGTGCTCTGTTGCGCGAGCACCTCGCCGTGATCGACTTCGGCGTCGAGACGGAAGATGGTGACGCCCGTCTCCTGGTCGCCGTTCGCGACGGCCCACTGGATGGGCGCCGCGCCGCGGTACTTCGGAAGCAGCGAACCGTGGATGTTCACCGCCCCGAGGCGCGCGAGCGGGAACAGCGTCGCGGGCAGAATGCGGAAAGCCACGACGACGAGAAGGTCCGCGTTCTGTGCGGCGATGAGATCGTGAAACTCCGGCGTCTTGAGCGACGCCGGCTGCGCGACGGGAATGCCGAGTTCTTCAGCTTTGAGTTTGACCGGTGGAGACGCGAGCTGCTGGCCGCGCCCCTTGGGCTTGTCGGGCTGCGTGACGACAAGCGACACGTTGTGGCGCGCGGCGAGGGATTCAAGTACGGGCACGGCGAACGCCGGGGTTCCCATGAAAACGAGGTTGAGCATGCGTCAAAGGTAGCCGGATTAAACCACGAAGGCATCGTCAGATCAAGCCCCGACGCGGCGCGGCGTCACCGCTTTTTAAGCGGCCGCCACCACGCCTCGTTCTCCCGATACCATACGACGGTCGCCGGCAGGCCGGTGTCGAACGTGTGCCGCGCTTCCCAACCCAGTTCACTGCGGATCTTGTCGGCGTCGATCGCGTAGCGTTTGTCGTGCCCGAGGCGGTCCTCCACGTAGCGGATCGACGACTCATCCTTGCCCATCAGCCCGAGGATCGCCTTGGCGATCTCGATGTTCGTCCGCTCGTTGCGCCCCCCGATGTTGTACGTCTCGCCCGCCTTGCCTTTTTCGAGCGCCAGCAGGATGCCGCGGCAATGATCCTCGACATGCAGCCAGTCGCGCACGTTCAAGCCGTCACCGTAGATCGGGATCCGCAACCCGTCCACGAGGTTGGTGATGAGCAGAGGGATCAGCTTTTCGGGATACTGGTACGGACCGTAATTGTTGGAGCAGTTTGTGATCACGGTATCCAGGCCGAAGGTATGGTGGTAGGAACGCACCAGCATGTCAGACCCGGCCTTGGAGGCGGAGTAGGGCGAGTTGGGGGCGTAGGGCGTGGTCTCGGTGAACAGGCCGGTGGGCCCCAGGCTGCCGTAGACTTCGTCGGTGGAGACATGGAGGAAGCGTCCCACGCCGCCTTGGCGGGCCAGCTCCAGCAGGTTTTGCGTGCCCAGCACGTTGGTGATCACGAAGATTTCCGGGCCCGTGATGGAGCGGTCCACATGCGACTCTGCGGCGAAGTGCACCACGGCGTCGGGTTTCGTGGAGAACACGTCGGTCATCGCGGCCTTGTCCACGATGTCGGCCTTCACGAACCGGTAGTTCGGGTTGGCTTCGACGTCGGCGAGATTCGCCGGGTTGCCTGCGTAGGTGAGCTTGTCGACGTTGGTGACGCGCCAGTCGGGGCGCTCAGCGAGAATGAGGCGTACGAAATTGCTGCCGATGAAGCCGCAGCCGCCCGTGACGAGAAGGTGCATGGCCTCAAGGTAGTAGATGGGCTGCGCGGGCGTAAGTCCCGCCTTGACGGCGGAAGCGCCGGCGGCCGTCAGGCACCGGATGCGGGCGTTTCGCCCGGCGCGCGGCGCGACCGTTCCACGCCCGCGATGATCTCTTCGGGCGGCTGCAGCGTGAACCGGCTGCCTTCTCCCATGCGGCTTTCCGCTGCGACGGCGATCCCGTAACGCTGGGCGGCATGCTTGACGATGGCCAGCCCGAGTCCGGTTCCTTCGCGCGAGGCGCGGGCGGCGCCATCGCGGTAGAAGCGTTCGAAAATGCGGGGCAGGTCTTCGGGAGGAATGCCTTTTCCCGCGTTGCGGATCCCCAAGGTGCGGGAGGCTTCCTGCCAGTCGACGCGCACCTTGCCTGCCGGGAAGCTGTACTTCACGGCATTCCCCACCAGATTCCCGATCATGAGGTCGAGGTCGCGGGGCTCCATGCGCCAGGTCAGACCCGGAGGGACGCGGTTCTCGAAACGAAGGCCTTTTGCGTCCGCCACGGCCCTGTGGTTGTTCCAGGCCGCTTGCACGAAGTCGCGCACGAAAAGGGGTTCGGCGCGCGGCTCGACCTGGCTTTCCAGCTGCGAGAGGTTCAGCAGGTCCTGAACGAGTTTCTGCAGCCGTTGGGCATTGTCGTGGATCTTCCGCAGGAAGGGCCCGCGGGCGCGCGGGTCTTCCAGGGCGCCGTCGAGCAGGGTTTCGGAATAGCCGAGAATGGATGACAGCGGTGTTTTGAGTTCATGGGAGGCGTTGGCGACGAAATCCGTTTTCGCACGATCCAGGTTTCTGAAGTCGGTGACGTCCATCAAGGTCAGCAAGGTTTCCCGTTCGCCGCCGGCGGGTTTCATCACGCGCAGGCGGCAAAGCAGGTCGGCGTGGCTGTCGGCTTTGCGCGCGCCGTCCGGGCTTCCGTCGGACTTGTCCACCTGGTAGACGCTTTCGCGCGCGTGTCCCGGCCGTTCTTCTTCGACCCAGCGCAGCAGGCCTTCGTGGCGCACCGCATCCCGGAAACGCAGGCCGGTGAGGGCCGCCGCGTTGCGCACCGGCGTCCGCAGCGGAAGAAGCGCGAGCGCCGAGGCGTTGGCCGCGCGAATGCGGCCGCGTTGGTCCAGCAGGACGATGCCTTCCTCGAGGTGGTCGGCGAGTTCAATCAGGCGGTCGCGCTCCACCCGGAGTTCGGCGGCCAGGTCCTGTACGGCGTCGGCGTAGTCGCTGAAGGCTTCGTTCAGGATTTCGGCTTCGCGGAAGGGGGCGTCCCAACGCAGCGGTTTGGAGACGTCCCGCGCCTCGTCGCGCAGGCGCAGCAGGGGGCGGCTGATGCGATACGAAACCCACAAGGAAATGACGGCGGCGGCGAGCACGAACAAAAGCAGCGCGGAGAGGGCCGTGCGGCGCGCCACGGCGCGGAAATCGGCGAGTGTGGCCGAGCCCGCGGACATGCGGAGAACCGGCTGGCCGGGTCCGAGGGACAAGGCGTGGTACTGCATCATCTGGCCGATGGTGGGTGAATAGCGCCGTGCTTCGCCCCATCCCCCCGCGGCATCCGTATCGTGCGCCCGCGCCTGGACGACTTCGGGACGGGAGTCGTGGTCTTCGATGTTCTTGAGTTCGGGCGAGCCCACGTGCGACTCGCCGATCACCGTGCCGTCGGGCGCGATGATGGTTACACGGTACCCTTTGTAGCGCGAGAAGGCGCGGGCCAGCGAATCCGCGCGTGCGCCCTGCAGGATTCCCGGGTTCTGGCGGCTGAGGTCGGCCAGAAGCTGCAGGTCGCCGGTGATTTCCTTGCCGAGTTCCCGGGTGAAGATCCGTTCGGTCGTCAGATGGAGGGAACTCGCCAGAACCACGAATCCGATTCCCAGGACCCCGAGCAGGAAGTACAGGCGGGACAGCAGTGACGGGCGGGTCATGGGCGGACTCCAGGAACCGGCCGCGCGCGGGAAGCGGTACGTCCACGCCTTGCGGACGGGATGGTTCGGGATGTCCTCATGCGCCCGGCACCTTCGTTGCGGACCGCGTCAGGACGCGGCAAACCCGTCGGTGTCCCATTGGTACCCGAAGCCTGTGACCGTCCGGATGCAGGCCCCATAAGGTTTGATCTTGTCCCGCAGGCGCGTGACGGCGACGTCGACGCTGCGCAGGCCCGACTTGGCCTCCATGCCCCACCCGCGCTCAAGGAGGGTCGACCGGTCGACGGTCTTGGGCTTGGCCTCCAGAAGGACCTTCAGAAGCGAAAACTCACGCGGCGAGAGATGCACGCGCGCGCCGTCGACCTCCACCCGGTGGCTGTCGATGGTCACGCGCAGGCCGCGGAAGGCGTAGTCGTCTCCGCCGCGCACGCGGCGGATGAGCGCATGCACGCGCGCGACCAGTTCCTTGGGGGAAAACGGCTTGGTGACGTAATCATCCGCGCCCACCTTGAAGCCCACCAGCTTGTCGGTCTCTTCGTTGCGTGCGGTGAGGAAAATGACGGGGATGCGTTCCAGCCGCTCGTCACGCTTCATGCGCCGACAGATTTCCGTGCCGCTGATGTCGGGAAGCATCACGTCGAGAACGGCCAGATCGATGGTCTCATCGTTGAGGATCGACAGGGCGTCCTGCCCGGTCGTCGCGCCATAGACGCGGAAGCCTTCCGCCTCCAGCCCGTAAGTAACCAGTTCGAGAATGTCGGCGTTGTCTTCCGTGACCAGTACGGATGTTCCGTCCATGTGACTCCATTCTGCCGTTGCCGTGGGTACGGCAGGGTAATCCGGAACGTCCCTGGAATCCCGGGACCGCAAGGTCCCATCGGCTGCGGCCTTGGCCTGTCTGCCAAAGTTACCTCCGCCGCCCCGGGAATATCGTTTCAATCGTGTTACGGCCTTCCTGCGGTCCGGAGTAAATTTGTCCCATGGCCTCTCCCAAAACTGCCGGTTCCCCCCATGTTTCCCCGTCCCGCGCACAGCCCGGGCCGCCCCTGATCGACATCCGGGGCGTGACCCTGTCACGCGGACGCGTGAAGGCCCTCCGGAACCTGTCGTGGACCATGCGGCGCGGAGAGCATTGGGCCGTGCTGGGTCCCAACGGATCGGGAAAAAGCACGCTGGTGCAGATGATGCAGGGGCGCCTGTGGCCGCAGGAGGGAAGCCTGTCCGTGCTGGGGCGAGAGTTCGGGGAGGATGACGTGGCGGAATTGCGCACGCACATCGCCTGGGTCGGCAACGAAGTCGAGCCGGAATTTCCCGAATGGCAGGTGGTGGCGGATGTCGCGGCCTCCGGTGCCCTGGGCACCCTGGGCGTCCAGTTCGAGGCGCCCGGGAAAGTTCATCGCGAGGCGGCGGCACGCGCGCTGCGCCTGCTCGGCATCGGGCATCTGGCCGCCCGGCCCTTCAACCGTCTCAGCCAGGGGCAGCGGCGGCGTGCGGTGATCGCGCGGGCGCTGGCGATGAAGCCCGACCTGTTGCTGCTGGACGAGGCCACCAATGGTCTCGATCCGGTGGCGCGCGAATCCTTTCTCAAAAGTCTGGAAAAACTGGTGCGTCCGGATTCGCGGCCTGCGATCCTGTACATCACCCACCACACCGAGGAAATCCTTCCTTCGTTCACGCACGTGTTGTTGCTGCGCGGCGGCAAGGTGGTGGCGGCGGGGCCGAAAGCAAAAGTGCTCACGCCCGCGCTGCTCGAGCGGACCTTCGGCGCGAAGCTGCGGGTGACGCGCCGCGACGGACGCGTGTGGCTGACCGCGGGGTGAGCCGCCGTCGCACGCGACGGGCGCTACGGGTGCGACGGGCGGAGTGCGCGCGGCGCAGGCACCGGAGCGGTCAGTCGAGCACGTCGAGCTTCGCGAACTTCAGCATCAGGGTGCGCGGCACCTTGTCGCCGAACATCACCACCGCGCTGGCGGAATCCCCGCTGCCGGACAGCTGCATGACCTTTCCTTCGCCGAACTTGGCGTGGCGCACGCGCGCGCCCGGACGGAACGGCGACTCCTCCTGGCTCATGTCCTCGTAGCGGGGCATGGGATCGGGATTGTTCAGGGCGCGGCCCACCGCCATGCCCATGCGGAAGGCCGGCTTGGGCGCCGCCACCGCGCGGGGAATCTCGAGATACTGCTTGTCGATTTCGCGCAGAAAGCGTGAGGCCATGCTGTCCTGGTACGTCCCGTAGCGGCGCCGGCGGCGCGCGAACGTCAGCGACAGCTCCTGCCGCGCCCGCGTGACCGCCACATAGAACAGGCGGCGTTCCTCTTCGGCGTCAGGGTCGTCCTCACGCATCAGCGGGAACAGGCCCTCCTCCATTCCGGTGACGAACACGCGCGGGAATTCCAGGCCCTTGGAGCTGTGGACGGTCATCAAGGTGACGGCGTCCTGGCCGGCCTTGAGCGCATCGGCGTCGGAGACCAGCGAGATCTCCTGCAGGAACAATTCCAGCGGCGTGCCGGACAGGGTTTCGTCGATCCCGGATTCATCCGCCTCTTCCACCACGTCTTCCAGGCGGTCGATGAAGTCCTGGGCCGCCGAGATCAGTTCCTCCACGTTTCCGAGGCGGTCGGCGGCTTCGTCCGTGCCTTCGTTTTCCAGCGCCGCCTTGTAGCCCGATTTCACCAGCACTTCGTTCACAAGATCGGGCAGCGGACGGTTTTCCGCGAAGCCCCGCAGGGACTGCATGGTTTCATGAAACTCACGCATGCGGCGCGATGCCGCCGCCGCGATGCCGGCCTGTTCGGCGAACGGCAGGGCCTCGAACAACGGGATCTCCGCCTGACGGGCGTAGTCCTGCAGCTGGTCGATCGACTTGTCGCCCAGGCCGCGCTTGGGCACGTTGATCACGCGCAACAGCGACACGTCGTCGCGCGGATTGGCGAGCAGGCGCAGGTAGGCGAGCAGATCCTTGACTTCCTTGCGCTCGTAAAAACGCGTCCCGCCCACGATCAGATAGGGGATCTGGCGGCGGCGCAACTCGTCTTCGAGGAGACGGGACTGCGCGTTGGTGCGGTAGAAGATCGCGGTGCCCCCCGGCCCGTACACCTCGTCGCTCATGATGCGACGGGACACCCACGATGCTTCGGTCATTTCGTCGTCGAGCTCCATCAGCGTGATCTTCTCGCCGGGCTCGTTGTCCGTCCAGATGGTCTTGTCCATGCGCTCGCGGTTGTTCCTGATCACGCTGCTGGCGACCGCGAGAATGTTGGAGGTGGAGCGGTAGTTCTGCTCCAGCTTGGTCACGCGCGCTTCCGGGAAGTCGGTCTGGAAGCGCAGGATGTTGCCCACGTCCGCGCCGCGCCAGCCGTAAATGCTCTGGTCGTCGTCGCCGACCGCCACCAGATTGCGGTGGGCTCCCAGCATCAGTTGCAAGAGCTGGTATTGGGCCTTGTTGGTGTCCTGATATTCGTCCACCAGCACGTAACGGAACGTCTTGTGCAAGGCCTCCCGCACCTCCGGGTGGCCCTTCAGCAGCTTGATGCCGAGGAAGATCAGGTCGTCGAAGTCCATCGCGTTCTGTTCGCGCATCTCCTTCTGGTAACGCGCGTACAGGCCCGCCAGTCGCTGCGAGTAGGGATCCTGGGCGACGCGGGCGGCCTCCTCGGGACCGGCGCCCTGGTTCTTGCAGTGGCCGATGTAGCGCCGCACGATGTCGATCGAAAAGCGCGCGTCGTTTTCCAGATGCTCCGCGAGCAGGATGCGTTTGACGTGGCGCTTCTGGTCGTCCGTGTCGTAGATCGTGAAGTGCGAGGTGTATCCCAGCTTGTCGGCATGGAAACGCAGCAACCGGGCGCAAATGCTGTGGAAGGTCCCCATCCAGCGCAGCGGGGCCTCGTACCCGAGCAGATGCGAGACGCGCTCCTTCATCTCGCGGGCGGCCTTGTTGGTGAAGGTCACCGCCAGGATTTCATGCGGCCGGTAGCCGTGTTCCTGGATCAGCCACACGATTTTATAGGTCAGGACGCGGGTTTTACCGCTCCCGGCCCCCGCCAGCACGACCTGCGGCCCGGGGGCATAGGTCACGGCCTCGAACTGGGCAGCGTTCAAAAGATTGCGAAGAGCGTCTTCGGTCAGGGCATCGCGATGCGTCAGGGAAGTATCCACCCCGGGAATGGTAGAAAAGGGGGGAGAAGCGGGCAGAATAACCGGATTTTCGGGGGGAAAGGCGCGGCCGGCGCCCGTTTTGGCCCCGGCCGCGCGGCGGAAAAAGAGGGTTTTTGGGAGCGAAATTCCCGGATTCGCGCCCTGCGAACCGGAGCGGCCTGCCACCAAAACGGGTTTGGAGGGGCGCCGTTTTATAGGTTTTGCAGATCATTTTTCCTCGTGGAACTCCATGCCTCATCGTTTTTTACCTGCCCTGCGGTTCGCAAGTCTCCTGTCCCTTGCATTTGTTTCAACAACCTTCTGGATCGGCTGCAGCGACAAACAGGCGGCCTCAGAGGGAGGATCGGGAGGGTCGCAGCCGGCCCGTCTGACCGCCATCGTGCTCGCACCGTCCGCCCCGGCCTCGGCCGGTTCGACGGTCCCCGGCAACGTGCTCGCCGAGCAGCAGGTCGAGGTCCAGGCGGAGATTTCGGGGAAGGTCGTCCAGATCGGGTTCCGTGAAGGGGAGCCGGTCAAGGCCGGGCAGCTTCTCGTTCGTCTCGACGACGCGGAATTGAAGGCCCGCGCCGATCAGGCCAGCGCCCGTCTCCTGCTGGCCCGCACGCGCGAAAAGCGCCTGAAGCAGGACTTCAAGGCGCAGGCGGTCAGCCGCGGCGAATATGATCAGGTTCACGCGGAATGGAAGTCCGCCGAAGCCGAAGCGGCCCTTGCGAAGGCCCAATGGGAAAAAACCCATGTGCGCGCCCCGTTCGACGGCGTGGTCGGCCTGCGTGAAATCGAGCTCGGCTCCGTCGTGCAACCGGGCACGCGCCTGACCACATTGCAAAACCTCGCGTCGTTGCGCGTCGAGTTCTCCGTCGCCGAGCGTCTCGCCGGGCTCGTACGCCCCGGCCTCAAGGTGCGGTTCACCGCCAGCGGGACGCCCGACACCCTGGAGGCCACCGTGTACGCCGTCGAATCCCGCGTGGACGCGGACACGCGCCTGCTGCGCGTGCGGGCGCGCACCGCCGGCGCGGCGAGGGGGGCTTCGGGTCAGTCGGGCCGCGTGTTGCCGGGATCGTTCGCGCGCGTGGAACTGCCGCTGGGCCAGTCCGAAGCGTTGCGCGTGCCCACGCAGGCGGTGGTGCAAAGCGCGCAGGGAGCCCAGGTGTGGCGTGTGCGCGGCGGGGTCGCGGAACTTGTGACCTTCGAGCCCGGGGTGCGCGAGGCGCGCATGGTGGAAGCGCTGTCCGGGTTGTCGCGCGGCGACACCATCCTGGTGTCGGGGCTGTTGCAACTCCGTCCCGGCACACCCGTCGCGCCGCAGGTCGCGGCGCCCGCCGGCTCCACGCCGGCCGCCCCCGCGGCCTCCGAGGCCGCCCCCGCCCGCCCGGCGACCTCCGTAACCTCCGGAAAGGCCCAGGGCGACGCCGCCCCCGCCACTTCGTCCCGTCCTTCCTCCGACCGGGGACGCTGACATGAAATTCGCCCGTTTCAGCATCGACCGTCCCGTCGCGACGATCGTCGTCTCCCTGTTCATCACCGTGCTGGGCGTCATCGCCCTGCCCCAGCTGGGTGTGCGCGAGTTCCCCGCGATCGATCCGCCGCGCATCACGGTGTCGACGAGCTATCCCGGCGCCAGCGCCGACGTGATCGAATCGCAGATCACCGAGCGCATCGAAGAGTCGGTCAATGGCGTGGACGGCATCCGGTCGCTGACGTCCGTGAGCCGCGAAGGCGGGAGTTCCATCACGGTCGAATTCGGTTTGTCGGCCGATCTCGACGCGGCCGCCAACGACGTGCGCGACCGCGTGTCGCGCGTGATCCGCCGCCTGCCCGCGGACGCCGATCCTCCGACGGTGGCCAAGGCCGACGCGAACTCGTTCCCCGTCGTGATGATGGTGGTGCAGAGCGATACGCGCGACATCCTCGATGTGACCGAGGCGGGCATCCGCTTGCGTGAACAGCTTCAGACGATTCCCGGCGTGGCCGAGGTGCGCATCTGGGGTGAACGGCGTTACGCCATGCGCCTGCGCTTCGATCCGGAGCGTCTGGCCGCGCACGACCTGACGCTGGCCGAGGTGCGCGACGTGCTCCGTTCGGAAAACCTCGAGTTGCCCTCGGG
>CAYQFG010000005.1:0-26741 GCA_964416695.1 uncultured Bifidobacterium sp. | reverse complement strand
CGCTGGCCGAGGTGCGCGACGTGCTCCGTTCGGAAAACCTCGAGTTGCCCTCGGGGCGCATCGAAGGCACCTTCACCGAACTGACCGTGAAGACCAGCGGCCTGTTGCGCACGGCGGAGGACTTCAACCGCCTGGTGATGCGCACGTCCCCGGACGGAGGCGTGGTGCGCCTGCAGGATGTGGGCGAGGCCGTGCTCGGCGCGGAGAACGAGCGCAGCCGCCTTCACGTGAACGGGCGCCTCGCCATCGGTCTGGGACTGGTGGCCCAGCCGGGCGCCAACACGGTGGCGATCGGCAATGAGTTCTACGAACGCTACGAACAGATCCGCGCCGATCTTCCGCCCGATCTGGAGGTGAGCGTCGGCTTCGACGGCACGCGGTTCGTACGCCGCTCGCTGGTGGAAGTGGCCGACCACCTCGCCATCGCGTTCGCCCTCGTGCTGCTGGTCCTGTTCTTTTTCCTGCGCGACTGGCGGTCGGCCCTGCTGCCCGCGATCGCGATCCCCGTGTCGCTGGTGGGCTCGCTGTTCCTGGTGTTCCTCGCGGGCTTCACCATCAACGTGTTGACGTTGCTGGGACTCGTGCTCGCCATCGGTCTGGTGGTGGACGACGCGATCATCGTGCTGGAAAACATTTACCGCAAGATGGAAGAAGGCGTCGAGCGACGCCAAGCGGGGTATGAGGGTCTTTCGGAGATTTTCTCCGCGGTGATCTCGACCACGGCCGTGCTGGCGGTGGTGTTCCTGCCGTTGTTCTTCCTGGAAGGGTTCACGGGCAAGTTGTTCCGCGAATTCGGCCTTGTGGTGGCGGGGTCGGTGATCCTGTCCGCGGTGGTTTCGCTGACGTTGACGCCGATGATGTGCACGCGTCTGTTGACGGGGAAACCGTCCAGGCTGTACACGCGCACCGAACCCGGTTTCCAGAAGTTCTACGACCTTTACCTGCGCAGCCTGCGCGGTTTCCTGCGCCTCCGCGGGGCGGGCATCGCGCTTCTGGTGATCTGCGGCGCCGGGGCGGCGTACCTGTTTTACGTCTTGCCGGCGGAGCTCGCCCCGCGCGAAGACCGCAGCCAGATGAGCGTGTTCGCCACGGCGCCCGAAGGCTTCTCGTATTCCGCGATGCAGAACGTGATGGACCGCATCGAAGCGATCGGCGCGAAAACGGTGCCCGAGGCTTCCAACATCCTCGCGGTGACGGCCCCCGGCTTCGGCGCGGCGTCAGCGAACAGCGGCTTTCTACGGGTGTTCCTGACGGAGCCGTCCGAGCGTGAGCGGAGCCAGCAGCAGATCGCCGCCGCGGTCACCACGGCGATGCGCGATGTCACCGACATCCGCGCGGTGGTGGTGCAGGATCCCACCATCCAGGGTGGCGGCGGCGGCGGTGGTCTGCCGCTCCAGTTCGTGATCCAGGCCCCCGGTTTCGAGCAGCTGGCGGAGGCGTTGCCGCGCTTTCTCGAGGCAGCGCGCTCGCACGCTGCATTCACCATCGTGGACGAGAACCTGAAATTCACGCGTCCGGAGGTGCTGGTCTCGGTGGATCGCGACCGCCTGCGCGTGCTCGGCGTGCCGTTTTCCGAAGTCGCCGGCGCGCTGCAGCTGGCGTTCGGCGAAACCCGCCTGGGCTATTTCCAGAAGGACAGCCGTCAGTACGAAGTGATCGGGCAGCTCGACGGCATCTACCGCGAGCGTCCCTCCGACCTGCGGGCGGTGCAGGTTCGCAACGCCTCCGGTGATCTCATTCCGCTCGGCAACCTCATCGAGATCAAGGAGCAGGCCGGACCGCCGCAACGTTTCCGCTACAACCGCTGGGTCTCCGCCACCGTGTCGGCCGGTCTGGCTCCGGGCGTGTCCATGGGAGACGGGATCGCGGCGATGCGGGCCATCGCTGGCGACGTGCTGGATCCGTCCTTTTCCACCGACCTGGTCGGTGAAGCGCGCGACTTCGAGGAGAGCGGATCCAGCCTCCTGTTCGTGTTCATTCTCGCCCTTCTGTTGATCTATCTGGTGCTGGCGGCCCAGTTCGAAAGCTTCCGCGATCCGTTCGTGATCCTGCTCACGGTCCCGCTGTCGGTTTTCGGGGCGCTGGTCTCGTTGCAGATCTTCGGTCAGACACTCAACATCTTCAGCCAGATCGGCCTGGTCATGCTGATCGGCCTCATCACCAAGAACGGAATCCTGATCGTGGAGTTCACCCACCAACAGATCGCGAAAGGCCAACCGCTTTACGACGCCGTCCTGCATGCCTCGCAGGCGCGTTTGCGCCCCATTCTCATGACGACCCTGACGGCGGCGTTCGGCATGGTGCCGATCGCCATGGCCTGGGGCGCCGGTGCGGAAAGCCGCCGGCCCATGGGGATCGCGGTGGCCGGAGGGCTGCTGTTCGGCATGGTGCTGACGCTGTACGTGATTCCGGCCATGATCCTGTTGTTCGCCAGCAAGAAGCAGCGGGAGGGTGCGCATGTTTAGGGTGAGATCCGTGTCCGGGAAGCGGGAGTCGGGAAAGGCAACCACCATGGCGTTCCCGCGGATGACGGGAAGACGCTTGTCGCAGGAAAGCGTCCGCACCGCGGCCGCTTTCCGGTCCCTCGTCGCGTGGGGCGCGTTCGTTTCCTTCGCCGCCGCCGCCGCCGCCGACACCCTGACGCTGCGCGCCGCGCTGGCCGAAGCGCTGGAGAACAACCCGGGTTATCTCGCCGCGCGCGCCGACTACGGGGCGGCCCGCAATGCGCACTCCTCGGCGGGCCTCGCAGGGTATCTGCCGACGGTGGAGGCAAGCGCGCGGCACACGCGCAGCGCGCTCGACACGCGCCAGGAGCGCGACACCGTGGTGACCAGCGATCCGGCGGCGTTGTCCACCACGACGACCGCGGGCGTCAACGCCAACTGGACGTTGTTCGAAGGGTTTGCCGCGCCGCTTCAGCAGCAGCGGCTGCGTCTGCAGCGCGATCAGGCCGGCGCGGTCGAACGATTGACGCGCGAGGACCTGCTCCGGCGCGCGGCGCTGGCCTACGCCGACCTGGCGCGTCAATCCCGCATCCGCAACGCGCGTGACACCGTGCTGGCGATCTCGGAAGAGCGCACGCGCATTCTCGACAGCCGCCTGCGCTCGGGGTCGGCCGGGCGACCTGAATGGCTGGAAAGCCGCGTCGACCACAATGCCGACCGCGCGGCGCTGCTGCAGCAGGAAGCGGTGCTGTACGCCGCGCGCCTCGCTCTGGCGCAGGCCATGGGCCGGTCGGAGGCCGTGACCGAAGAGGCGCGCAATACCCCCCTGCGGTCTTCGCCGCTTGACCTGGATGTCCTGACGCTGGATCTGGCGGAACACCAGCCCTCGCTGCAACTGGCCGGGGCCCAGCGCGATCTCGCGCGCACGGCGCTGCGTCAGTCCGCCGCGCCGTGGTACCCTCGTCTGCAGGCGAACCTCGGGTACAACTACAACATGACCACCAGCGAGGTGGGGTTCGCCTCGGAGAACCGCACCATCGGGCCCACGGCGGGCATTCAGGTGACCGTCAACCTGTTTGACGGCGAATTGCCGTGGCGTGTCGTCCAGCGTGGCCGCATCCTCGTGCGCGCTGCCGACCTCCGCCTGCGTGAGGCCGAATTCGCGGCCCATGCGGAGGTGGAGCGCGCCCATGCCGCCTGGCGCGCCACCGATTCGGCCGCCGTCCTGGAGATCGATGGCCTCGGGTATGCGCGCGAGAACCTCGATCTGACCATGACGCGCTGGAAGTCGGGAACGATTTCCTACCTCGAGGCCCGCCTTGCGCAGGTGAAGTATCTCGACGCGTTCACCCGCGCGGAAAACGCGCGCTACGAAGCCTTCCGCGCGCGCCTCGACGTGCTCCGCGCCGCCGGCCGGATGGACCAGCTGCTCACCGAGCTGCAGGCCGAAGCCGAGACTCCGGTGCGTGAACCGGTGGAGCGCTGATCGTGGACGCGGAGCGCGGCGGCCTGTTCGTCTCCGCTGCTCCCGCGTCCGCCTGCTCCCGGCGCCGGCCTCTCCAGGTCGCATCCTCGCCTGACCCCACCCCGTCGCGTGCCGGCGTCCCGGTCCACGAGGCGTCCGCAGCCGCCCATCTGGGCCTGCGGACATGGCGATCCGCTCCCGGCGGACCCTCCGTGTTCTACGCCGAGGTCAAGGGCTATCGCCTCACCGCAGGCATGCCCTGCGCGCCGCCGGATGAACATGGCGCGTTGCACCGGGCCTTCGCGCAGGCCTGTACGCGTTCCGGCCTGAGGGCGCTCCACTTCGGGGTCCTTGACGGGAACCTTGCGGGGGGAGGGAAGGGCGCGCCGGTCACCGCCCGCGCGCACGACCCTTCATGCTGGCACCTGGGCGATCTCCCCGTATTCGGCCTCGCGCGCTGGCGCGATGAGACCCTCCTCCCGGCCTCCCTCCGTGCGCAGGTGCGGCGCGCCCGGCGGCAGGGTGTGACCATCCGGCATTGGGCCGCGCCCCCGGATGCCGCATCGCGGGGTGCGCTGCGCGCGGTGCGCGATGCGTGGATGCGTGCCAAACCCCTGCCACCGCTCGCCTTCATGACCACGCCTTACCTGTTCGAACCGTGGCCGCGCGACGGAGTGTTCATCGCCGAGGCGCACGGCCGCATCGTCGGCTTCCTCGTCGCGTCGCGCGCCCTGTTCGGGGACATGCTTCGGGTCGACGCGGTGGCGCGGGTTCCGGGGGCGCCCAACGGGACGGCCGAACTGCTGGTGCGGGAAGCCTTCCGGTGGGCGGCCCATCGCGGCATCGAACACGCCACGCTCGGGCTCGCGCCGTTGTCGCGGCGTTCCGGGGTCAGGATGCGGGGGTGGCGGCGCGTGGTCTTCGGCGGGGTGCGCCGCGCCGGGGCCCCCCTGTATTCATTCGGGGGGCTGGAAGCCTTCAAGGCGCGGTTCGCGCCCGATGCCTGGCTGCCGCTTTACGCCGTCGCGCCCGGACGGACCTTCGGCCCCCGCGACCTGTGCGCCATCGCGCGCGCGTTCGCGGGAGGATCCCTACGCCGCTTTGTCGTCCGGGCGCTCCGCCGCTTCGGTCATCACGTGGCCGTCCCGGAGATCGCGGGGCAACTTCCCCCGGGTGTGCGGAACGGTCTCGTGGCCCGGTAAGGGGTGTGCGTGCGGGGCCTGCCGCGCCTGCGCGGGACGGAGGAAAATCCCGCGCTGCGTCCGCGCGCGCACGCGCGGATGCGCAGGGTAACGGCGGTGGCGCGGGATGTTGTTGACCACCAGGGCGGTTGCCAGCAGGATCGCCACGCCCGACATCACGGGAGAAAGCACATATCCGTATCCGAGGCTTTTGATTTTGTCCGATCCCACGCTGGCGATCAATGCGGTGGCGCCGCCGGGTGGATGCATGCTGCGCGTCACCTGCATGGCGACGATGGACAGGGAAACGGCCAGCGCGGACGACAGCCACAGTTCCGTCGGCACCAGCCTGAACGCGGTCACCCCGATGAGCGCGGACAGGAAGTGTCCGAGGATGAGGTTGCGCGGTTGCGCCAGCGGACTATTGGTGGCCCCGAACACCAGCACCGCGGACGCGCCGAACGAACCGATCAGGAACACCTGGTCCACTTCCGCCACTCGGGTTTTCTGCATCAACCCGATGAGGGCGATGCCCAGAAAGGCCCCGATGAACGTCCAGAAGTGGTCTTCGGGTTCCAGCAGGGTCTGACGATACACGACATGTCTGGCGACACGATAGGTGCGCCGCAAACGTTTTTTCACAAGGTCATTCCCATCGCAGCCCCGCCTTGACGCCGAAGCTGGCGGCCTTTCCGTTCTGCCCCGTCGGCTGCGCCTCCGCGCGCGGCCACAGCCCGAGCTGAAGCCGCTTCTGCGCCGCCGCGGCCATCATGGTGCCGTTGTCCCCGCAGAAGCGGCGCTCGGGCAACACCAGCCGCCAGCCTTCGCGCCGCGCGGCCTCCGTCATGCGCTCGCGCAACCACGAGTTGGCCGCCACGCCTCCGGCGACCACCAGTTGCGTCTCCGCGAGCGCGCGCATGGCCCATACGGTTTTCTTCACCAGCACGTCGGCGATGGCGGTTTCCAGACTCGCGCAGAAATCCGCGCGTGCGGCCTGCAGGGCTTCCTCGCCGCCGGCCGCGACGCACCTGGCGGCTTCGCGCGCCACCGCGGACTTCAACCCGCTGAAGGAAAACTCGAGGTTGCCCTTGTCCATCAGCGCGCGCGGCAGGTCGAGGGCGTCGCGGCGTCCCCCCGCGGCCAGCTGCGACACCTCCGCGCCCGCGGGGTAGCCGAGGCCCAGCAGCTTTCCGGATTTGTCGAAGGCCTCGCCGGCGGCGTCGTCGCGCGTGCTGCCCAGCACGCGGAACTCGAGGCGCGGTCCCACATGGACCAGTTCCGTGTGGCCGCCCGAAACCAGCAGCGCGAGAAAGGGCGGCTCGAAGGTGGGGTCCGTGAGGTAGGCCGATGCGAGATGGCCTTCAAGGTGATTGAGGCCCATCACCGGCTTGCCCAGCGCGCGGCCCAGTCCCTGTGCAAAGGACGTGCCTACCAGCAGGGGTCCCAGAAGTCCGGGGCCGCGCGTATGCGCGATCACGTCCACATCGTTCAGGGTGACGCCGGCGCGGGCGCGGGCGTCTTCCAGCGCGGCGGACACCACCGGCTGGATTTTTTCCAGATGCGCGCGCGCCGCCACTTCGGGCACAACCCCGCCGAACTTCGCATGCGTCGCCGCCTGCGTGTACAGGGATTCGCCGAGCACGCGGAAGTTTTCATCCACCAGGCCGCAACCGGTTTCGTCGCAGGACGTTTCAATGCCGAGAACAAGCATGGGGGGGAAAGGTAGAAGTTGCCGGCGGGAAGGGAAATGAGCAATGCTCAATGCTCAGTTTTCATTGAGCGATCCGGGAACAGCCGCCAACCAGTTGCTCCAGACCTTGAGCATGCTCATTGAGGAATTCTTTACAAGCGTTCGATCACGTCCTCGCGCGCGAAGCGCACTTTCGGCAGATACGCGTACTTGTCCTCTAGCGCGCGGTAACCCACCGCGGCCGCGGCGTAGGTGCGATAACCCTTCTCCTTCAACCCGAGGATGTCGTCGAAGGCCGCGGGGTCGAACCCTTCCATCGGTGTCGCGTCGACGCCCAGCGCCGCCGCCGCCGTCAGCAGCGTGCCGAGCGCGATGTACGCCTGGCGCGAGGCCCACACGTCGCGCTCCGCCTCGGGGCGCGCGACCACGCTCATGGCCATTTCCTTGAAAGCGGAGTAGGATTCCGCCGTGCCCCCGCGCACCTCCACCATGCGCGCCACGAAGCGGTCCACGTCGCTTTCGTCGAAGCCCGCGCGGGCCGCGAACACCACGAACTTGTCCGCATCGGTGACCGGGGTTTGTCCCCAGGCGGCCTCCCGCAGGCGCGCGCGCACGGCCTGGTCTTTCACCACGATGAACTTCCAGGGCTGCATGCCGATGCTGGAAGGTGTGAGCACCAGCGCCTGCTGCAGCGACTCCCACGTGGCGGCATCGAGGGCGCGTGCCGGGTCGTATTGCTTGACGGCGTAGCGTCGGGTGAGCGCGCCGACCAGGGCGGAGGGCGTCGTGATCGCAGGGTGATCCTGCGTGGGGACGGTGGCGGAGGGATTGGGAGCGATCATGATGACATCCTGGGGTGGAGGCGTCCCGGCGGGGCGCCCGGTGGGGTCAAAGGGTGGGGGCAAGGCGATCCGGGAGCGCCCGTGCGGTCGCGCCGTGGGCCAAGGAGAGAGGGGCGGCAGGCCCCGGCCTGCGGCCGGGGGGGAGTTAGCCCAGCTTGCGGGCCAACAGCGTGTCCAGCGACCAGCGTCCGGCACCCTTGACCAGCAGCACCACGGAGAGCGCAACCACGGGAATGAAGAACTCAATGCCATCGGGCATGAAGAAGCCGTGCACGAGATGCACCTTCAGCGCCGCCACGAGCATGGTGATGCCGATGGCCAGGGCCGACACGCGGGTGAACAGGCCGAAGGCCAGCAGGATGGGGCCGAAGAACTCCGCAAGAATGGCCGCCAAGGCGAGCGGCGCCGGGATGCCCATCATCTGCGTGAAGGCGCCCATGGTGCCGCCGAAACCGTAACCGCCCCACCAGCCCAGCAGTTTTTGCGCGCCGTGCGGGAAAATGGTGACGGCCAGCGCGAGCCGGAGGATGAGCAACGAAACGGACGGCGTGGTCGTCAGCGTCGCGCGCAGCGCCGGCAGGAGTTTCGTCGGACGCGATGACGGGTTCAACGTGATGGAGGTCATAGGGGGGATCCTTGGTTTGAGGGGTGAAAGGGAGGGAAACCGGCGGGGTTCGGGACACGGCTGAACGTCGGGCGTCCGATTTGTCGTGTACAGGTCGGTCTCGGTATTTACTGTTTTATATTGAACGATTTGAACAAAAAAAATCAGTCGGGCGCTTCGGCGCGGGGGGCGGTGGCCTTTTTCAGAAGACTTCTCAAGGTTTCGATTTCCGTGTCATTCAGGCCGGACAGCATCTCTTCCACCACCTGGGCCTGTTCGGGCAAGACCGCTGAAATGAACGTCAGCCCGGACGGCGTAATCTTGACCCGGTTGACGCGCCGGTCGCCCGGCACCTGTTCCCGCTCCACCCAGCCGCGATCGCTCAGGCGGTCGATCAAGCCGACGATGTTGCCCTTGGTCATGCGCAGGCGGCTGGCCAGTTCCTGCTGGTTTTCGCATTCTGCGGACGCCAGGGTGGACAGCACTTCAAATTGCGGCACGGTGAGCCCATGTTCCTGCAGAAGCGTGGCCACCTGGCTCTGGAGGAACTCGTAGCTGCGGATGATCTGCAGCCAAGCCTCCATGTAGCGGCGGTTGCGCGCCGTACAAGCACCATGGGTACCATGGACATTCTGTTGGTTGGGGTTCATACGGTTTAAGTATAAACTGATCCTGAGGCTCTGTCAAGTCCCCGCCGACTGCCGCACACGCGGAGAACCGGGGATCCGGGGATCCGGGGATGAGGAGGTCGGAAGGTGAGTCAGGATAAGGGGGAGGGGGAGGGAAGCCCGTGGACCTTCACCGGGGGCTCCCGGGCGGTACCGGCGCCGTGACACGCGGGCGTCACTTCCCCCGGCGCCGGGCCGGACGGCGGGGGCGGGGCTGCAGGGAACCCCTCGGGCATCAAATCAGAGGCAATCCTCCTCCGGCCGCGGTTTTTCGCCTTCGCAGCCCCGCCCCCGCCTGTCGAAGGGTACTTTTGAATCATGCGTAATCAGTGGAAATTCCTCATCCAGGAAGGTTTCCGGAATCTCGGCGCGGACCGGACGCTTTCCGTCTCCTCGGTGATCACGCTCGGCATTTGCGGCGTGGTGTTGTCCTTCCTGCTGATCGGCCTGTCCCTGATGAAAGCGGTGGACGAACGCTATACGCGTTCGGCCGGCCCGTTGCGGGTCTTCGTCTCGCCCGGCCATGAGCGGCCGGCGCAACTGCGCGAACTGGAGGAGAACCTGAATGCCCTCGCGGCCTTCGACTCCGTGGTGTTCGTCGACAAGGCCGAAGCGCTTGAGGAGTTCCGGCGCGATTTCGGCGAAGAGATGACGCGCGCGCTTGACGTCAATCCCCTGCCGCATTCCTATCGCGCCTATCCCAAGGTGGACGACGCCGGGACGCCTCTCTCGGGCAAGGCCCTGAAGGACCTGAGGGAGGATTTGCTGAAGATGCCGCAGGTCGAGGAGGTCGCCGGAAACTTCACGCAACTTGCGTGGCTCGACCGCTGGCGCGCGCCCTTGCAAACCGGTTCCATGATCCTGCTCGCGATCCTGATCACCGCCCTTGCGCTGGTGGTGCACAACGCCATCAAGCTCAGTCTGTACGCGCGCCGCAATCTGGTGGACAACATGAAGTACTGCGGCGCCTCGGGATTTTTCATCATGGCGCCGTTCGCCCTGGAGGCCTTGTTGCTGGGCCTTCTCGGCGGCACGCTCGCCGCGGTGGCGCTGGTGGGTCAGGTGCGGCTGGGCGCCCTGCTGATTCCCACCTTGCCTGAATGGATTCCGGTGGCACGCCTGTGCCTGTATCTCATCGGCGGCACGATGGGCATTGCCGTGGTTTCCAGCGTGAGCACGGTGAAGGCCTTTTTGCGTGGAAAGTTGGGGTGATGAGGAGGATGCGGGGTGTCCTGCCGGCTCTGGCCCTGGCGCTGGTGATGGCGCACGTCGTCTCGCCCCCGGTGCGGGCCCAGTCCGCCGCCGAGGTGGAACGCGAGCTGGCGGAGCAGCGCAAGGAGTTGAACGCCGTCCGTGAACGACTCAAGCGTGAGCAGCGCGAACTGGCCAACCTCAAGAACAAGCGCAGCGCCACCCAGGGCGAGCTGAACAAGCTGCGCAAGAACATCGAGGCGACCAACCAGTATCTCAGGAAACTGGAGGCGACAGAGCGCACGCTGAACGCCTCGGTGCGCAACACGCGCAGCGACCTGGCCGCCATCGAAACGCGCCTGAAGACGCGCTCCGAACTGCTCGCGAAGCGCGCGCGCCTGCTGTACATGGCGGGCCGCCCCGAAGACCTGCTGTTTCTCCCGGCTGCGGGCGAATCCGGTTTTCTTCAGCGCGCGCACATGGCGCGTCGTTTGATCGAATACGATCGCCGTCTGATCGCCGAAAACCGCACGGACATGGGCCGCAAGCAGGACGGGCTCAAGAAGTTGCTCGTCCAGTCGGCGGAGCTGGATGAATTCCAGAAGCGGAAACAACGGGAGATGGCCACCTTCACCAGCGCGCGCCAGGACCAGGAAAAAACCCTGAAGACCCTGCAGCGTGACGAAGCGGCCAAGGCGCGCGCGCTCAGGCAGCTTGAGGAAAACGCGAAGAAGCTGGACGCCATCATCCGCACGCTGGAAAAACGCCGTCGCGACGCCATCGCGCGCGGCCGCAAGGAGCGCGAGCTGGAAACCGGCACGAAGTACTGTGCCCCCGTGCAAGGTCGCGTGGTTTCGCGTTACGGCCTCCAGAACCACGCGACGCTGGGAACCTCCACGCGCAACCTCGGTATCGAAATCCAGGGGGCCGCCGGTTCAGGTGTGCGCGCGGCGGTGACCGGCGAGGTGGCCATGGTGACGGCGATCCCCGGGTACGGTTCCGGCATCATTCTCGACAACGGTTCCGGCTACTTCACGATATACGCCAATCTCGCCGGCATCAAGGTCGGCGTGGGGGACGTCGTCAATACCTGCCAGGAAATGGCCACGCTGGCCGCGCAACCCGGGACGCTGTACTTCGAAGTGCGGCGGGGAACGAAAACCCTGGATCCGGAGGCGTGGTTGAAGGGGAGATGACGGTTCGCGCGCGCGCCGGAACGCCGCCAGCCCGTTCCGGAGGACGCGATCCGTGCCCGGAGGCCGCGCGCTCCGAGCCCCCCGTGACCGCGGTCACGGGGCATACCCCCCCTCCAAAATCCCCTTCCTAACTTTGCATCGATGAACATTGAATTCTCACGCACATTCGGTCAGGACGACGCCAAGGCGCGCCTGACACGGGCATTCGCGTCCGGGCGTTTCCCGCATGCCCTGCTGGTGCATGGCGAGCCGGGACTGGGCCAGCACGCCCTTTTGCTTGACATCGCCCAGATCCTCTCCTGCGAAGGCGCGGAACGCAGGCCATGCGGGACGTGTTTTCCGTGCCGCGGCTTCGCGGCGTCATCGCTGGAGACGTTGCATTACCTGATTCCGGTGGTCAAGCGCGACAAGGCGAGGGTCGTGGAAGCGGCCGGTGATGCGGATGACGACGAAGGGCCCGAGGCCGGGCAGCTCGAAGAGTTGGGAGACAACATCGCGTCGTGGCATGCCCGTCCTTATGCCTACAGCGTGCCGGAAAAGGCCATGGTGCGCATGTCGCAGGTGCGCGAACTGCTCGGGCGGTTGCGGTATGCCGAAGGCGGGATGCGGGCCCGGCTCGTGCTCGTGCCGTGGCTCGAATCGTTGAACGAAGAGACGGGCAATGCGTTGCTCAAGACGCTGGAGGAACCTCCCGAGAACGTGTACTTCCTGATCGCGAGCGATCACCGGTCGGGTCTGATGCAGACCCTGCTGTCGCGGTGCCTGCAGTTGGGATTGTCGCCCTTGCCGGACCGGGAGCTTGAGGAGGTCGCGACGACCCTGGCGCGGCGCATGGGGCTGGCGCCGTCGCGCCTGTTGCTGCCGTTCGCGGAGGGATCGCCGGGCGCGTATGTCTCGTTGCTGGAACAGGACGGGGAGCGGTTGCTGGAGGATGCCCAACGTTTTCTGGTGGCGGCGGCGTCGGACTGGCGCGTGTTCGTCGACCACGTGTCGGAGTGGCCGTCGGGCGGAGAAGGGATGGCGCAGGCCGCGCGTTTGTTGCTGTTCGTGCTGCGCATGCTGCGGGCCCACCAGGTGTTGCGCGCGCGGGCACCGTCCGCCGCCGGCCCCGAGGCGCTCCCGGTGCAGGGCGTGGCGGACGGTTACCGCTGGACGGCGGCTGCGTTGGCTCGCGCGGGCTGGGACGAAAACCTGGTCGCGCCTCTGGGCGCCTTCGAAGACCTTCCCGACCTGCAGGCGTTCGCGCATTTTCTGGAGGAATCATATCGCGCCATCCGCGACTACTCGAAGCCGTCGATCGCGCTCACGGGATTGTTCCTGGAGTATGAAGCCCGGGCGGCGCGCTCCGTCCGCATGACGGGGGAGGACGTCTCATGATCGCGCCGCATGCCGTGCCGGGGGCGGGCGCGTCCTCCGGCGCACCGGCGGCGGCCGTTCCGCGCATCGTGCCTCCGCCGCCGTCCGAAGCGCCCGCCGTGCGCGCAGCGCTGGCGCAGGACATCAACGGACCGTTGTTCGTCGCGGATCTTCTGCTGGCGCGGGGCATCCGCGACAAGGAAGGCGCGCGCGCGTTCTTTCTCCCCGAGCCCGCGCCGGCGATGGACGAGGCGGGCGCGCTGCGCGGCATCGGACAGGCCGTCGCCCTGCTGACCGGCGCGCGCGCGCGCGGCGAGCGCGTGGCCGTGCACGGCGACTACGATGTGGACGGAGTGACCGGCACGGCCGTGTTGTACCTCGGCCTGCGCGAGCTCGGGTTCGACGCCGACTGGATTTTGCCCAACCGTTTCGACGGCGGCTACGGCATGACGCCGCGCACGCTCGACCAGCTCAAGGAACGCGGCGCGGCGTGGGTGGTGTCGGTGGATACGGGCGTGTCCGCCGTGGCGGAGACGGAGTACGCGCGGTCGCTGGGGCTTCGCGTGATCATCACGGATCATCATCAGGCCCCGCCCGACATGCCGGCGGCGGAGGTGATCCTGAACCCCAACCAGCCGGGATGTCCGTATCCCAACAAGGGACTGTCCGGCTGCGGTGTGGCCTGGCGCCTGCTGGAGGCGCTGGCGGAATCGCTGCGCCAGGAGCCCGCGCGTCCGGGCGTGCCGCCCGCTCCCTTCGTGGACGCCGCGAAGTATCTCGACCTGGTCGCGCTCGGCAGCCTCGCCGACAACGTGCCGTTGCACGGCGAGAACCGCGGGCTGGTGCGCGCGGGTTTGCGGCGCATGGCGTCGTCGCAGAACGTGGGCCTGCGGGTGTTGCTCGAGCGCACGGGCGTGGATGCGGCGTCGTTCACCACCTCGGACATCCTGTTCAGGGTGACGCCGCTGTTGAACGCCACCGGCCGCATGGGCAGCCCCGAAACCAGCCTGAAGCTGTTTCTCTCCGCCGATGAGCGCGAGGCCCATCGTCATGTCGACAAGATGGAAGCGGCCAACGGCAAGCGGCGCACGCTCGACCAGGCGAATACCGCCGACGCCCTGGCAATGGTGGAGCGGTCGCATCGCGAGGATGCGTCCCTCGTCGTGCACTCACGGGAGTGGCATGAAGGCGTGATCGGCATCGTGGCGGCGCGCTTGGTCGACAACTACCGCCGACCCTCCTTCGTGCTCGCGGTGGACGAGAGCGGGATGGCCAAAGGCAGCGGCCGCACGGTGCGCGGTTTCAATCTGCACGAGGCGCTGGCCGCGCACGCGCACCTGTTCGAAAAGTGGGGCGGACACGCCTTTGCCTGCGGATTCTCGATCCGCGAAGAGAACATTCCCGCGTTTCGCGACGCGATGGTCGAGCGGGCGCGCGGCATTTTCGCCGAAGGTCCCCCGCCGCCCGAGGTCTCGGCCACGCTGGGGGTCGACCTGCGCGAGATCACCGACGAAGGCCTGTTGTGGTTGCGACGTTTCGAGCCGTTCGGGCCGCGCAACGAGGCGCCGCTGTTCTACGTGGAAAACGTGCCGTTGTACGGGCGCCCCCGGACGGTGGGCGAGAAGCATCTCAAGTTCGCCGTGCAGGCGCAGGGCGCGTCCATGCCGCTGGATGCGATCGGCTTCAACCTCGGACACCTGATCGACCGGTTCGAGGGACGCGACCGGTTGGACAAGGTGGTGTTTCATCCCGAATGGAATGTCTTCCGCGGGCAGAAGAAAATCCAGCTGCGCGTGGTCGCGCTCGAGTAGCCTTGGCAGGGTTGATTTGGGCCGGTGTGACCGGTCGGTCCGGCGTCACCTGATGTCAGCGGTGTGAGGGGCGGGGGGTGAGCACACAAAAAAGGAACCGGCGTCAGTCGGTTCCTTTTTTGTGTGGGCGGAAGAAGGGGCCTGCGGGGATGCGGCCCTAGGTTCTGCCGTCAGGGGGTGCGGCGGGGCCGCAGGGGTTTGTCAGCCCAGCCAGTGCTCGCGGCTCCAGTACGCCACCCAGCCGAGGGCGTTGCTGATGCCGAAGAACGAACTCCACAGCACGAGGCCCAGCAGGCCGGCCGCGCTCCAGACGCTTTCCGCGCTGTGCCAGGATGTGGCCCAGAAGGCGCAGGCAACGCCGCCGATCACGTAAACGAGCATGAGAAGGAAAATGGTATTGCGCGCCATGAGACACTCCGGAACGGTTCGTTGGCCTGGGTCGGCAAGCCTGTGCAGACGCAGGGAAGATCAGAACCCCTAATTTAGTCCCCGCAGGGCTTGCCCACAAGGCGGGTATGAGCCGCGAAAAAAGGCGATTTCGGGAGATTTGGGGCGCTCAGAGGCGCGCGGACTGATTCGGCTTGAGGGTTTTGCAGCGGACGCATTTGAACACGCGGTCCCAGTCGCGGATCCAGGCGTGGCCGTCCTGGCAGGCTTCCTGCTGCGCCTGCGCGTGCGGTTTGGGCGCGAACAGGGCATCGAGGTTTTTCTTCACCTCGCGGTTCAAGCCCGGCTTGCCCGATGACGCGCCGAACAGTTTGTCGCGCTCGTCGAAGTTGTTTGATCCACGATAACCCATGGGGGGAAAGATACTTCGGAGACGATACGGTTTCGTTGGTACCTCAGCAGTGGGGATTACCTGGGCGTTGGTACCCTATTTTATCGACGATGCTGACGTCGTTGGTGGAGGGAGAATGGGCGGCCGGAGCTTGCCCCGGCGTAGGCCGGGGTGGCCGCCAAGAAAAAACCTGATAACGCTGCCGCCTTGCATTCCACCGTATACCCTCCACCTTCTACCTTCTTCAGTATGACAATCGATTTACGCTCTGTCGCTCTCGCATCCGCCGAATCCTACGCGCGTGCACGTTTGACGGGCCGCTCGTGCGGTCATGATTTCTTCCACACCGAGCGCGTGCGGCGCAACGCGTTGAAGTTGCAAACGGTCGAGGGTGGCGATGCGTTCGTGATCGAACTGGCGGCATGGCTGCATGACGTGGCGGATCCCAAACTGGTGGATGATCCCGAAGCGGCGCAAGCGGAGCTGGAGGTTTTCTTGCGCGGACTGCCGGGCGTGCCCGCGCGTGATGCCGGGCATGTGCTGGCCATTCTCGCGGGCATGTCCTTCGGCAGGGAGCTTTCGGGCGTGGTTGCGGACAAGACGCTTGAGTTCAGGATCGTGCAGGACGCCGATCGTCTGGAAGCCATCGGGGCGATCGGCATCGCGCGGTGCTTCGCCTACGGTGGCAGCGTGAACCAGGCGCTGTACGACCCCGCGATTCCCGAGCGCACGGCGCTTGACGCGAAGGCCTATCGCGCGGAGAAATCATCGTCTCTGAATCACTTCGCGGAGAAACTTTTTCTGCTCAAGGACCGGATGAACACCGCGACGGCGAAGCGGTGGGCGGAAGATCGTCACGCGTTCACGGTGGAATTCCGAAAGCGGTTTCTGGAGGAGGCGGAGGCACGCGACTTCCCGGAAACCGCGTGAAATCCCGGCGGGTTGGGTAGGAACGTTCCTTAAAAAAGAACGTTTTTTTCAGGGCTCTCTCTTTCCCGCCGCTCCCGGGGAGTACAATGAGGAAGTATGAAACGCCCCGCCTCGCGGCCGCCGAAGCGCAAAACCGAACGTAAGGATCAGGAGGTGGCCCCCGTGTCCGTCTTCCGTTTTCTCGATGCACGCGACTTTCTGCGCCAGGCTTATCAGGCCGAAAAGCGCGTCAACCGCAATTTTTCCCACCGTTTCATATCCAGGGCGATGGGAGCTGGATCCTCGAGCTTCTTCAAGAACGTGGTGCTTGGAAAACTGCCCTTGACTCCGGCGCGCGCGGCCCGGTTCGCCGAACTCTTCCGCCTGTCGGCGCAGGAGGCGGAATACCTCCAGACCTTGGTGCTGTACGCCGGGGCCGAAACGCAGCCGGAACGGAATCGTCTCCTGAAGAAGCTTTCCAGCGCCAGCCCGGCGGGTCGACAGAACGGACAGGCGGTTCTGGAGGCATCGCAGCTTGAGTATCTGAAGAAGTGGCATTACGCCGCCATCCGGGAACTGCTGGCTTTTACGGATTTCCAGGGAGACCATGCCGCCTTGGCGGAGAAGCTGGACCCACCCATCACCGTCGCGGAAGCGCGCGATGCCATACAGCTTTTGCTCCGCCTGAAAATGATCCGTAAAAACGCTCAGGGTCGCCTCGAGAAAGTCAACAAGGTGATCGAGTCGGGGCCAAATCCGAAGCACCGTCCCGAGGACGCCAAACCGGCTTTGCGCGCGAACCTGAAATTGGCCGACCGCGCGTTGGACGCGCATGCGCCTGCCGTTCGTCCTTTCTCGTACATGACCCTGAGCGTGTCGCAGGACACCGTGCAATACATCCAGGAACGGCTTCTGGCCGCACGGCGGGAAATCCTCGATCGCGTAAGCCGCGACGAAACGGTGGACCGCCTTTACCAGTTGAACATCCAACTCTTTCCTTTGTCCAAGACGGAAAAACGGAGCAAGACATGAAAGCCCCGAAATACTCCTCCCTGTGGATGCCGCTCCTTGCCGCCATGCTGATCGCCGGCGGCGGCTGCGATTTCGGGTCTCCTTTCCATCAAGCGTCAGGGGGTGGCACAAGCGTAGACGGACTCACGGGGAACCTGGCCGTCGCGGGGAGGGGGGCCGCGGCCGGGGCGATGGTTCGGATATATTCCGCGGATAACCCTGCGGCCTTGGCGAATCCCGTCGCGGCGCTTGCGGCCGATTCCGTGCAGGCCGACTCCGAGGGACGGTTCCAGTTCAGGAATCTTCCCGATGGCGCGTACGACCTCTACGCGACTCTGCGGATCGCGGACGACACGGTGTTTTCGCTGTATCGTCGCGGCATATTCGTCTCCGGGGATACCCCGGCGGGCACGGATACGCTGCGGGTCGCGGGCGGCCTTGTTCTCGAGGTGCGGGATAGCGCCCGCGCGGCCATCCCAGGGGCGACTTGCACGTTGGCCGGGGGGATTTGGCAGGTCCTCAGCGATTCCGCCGGGAGTTGCCTCTTCGCGGAGCTTCCTCCGGGAACTTTCCGGGTCGAGGTCACGCACCCCGCTTACCCTCCTGCCGTCAGCGAGGATCTCGTCATCGAGCCCGGGAGCCTGGAACCCGGCGGCGTTATGGTGCTGACGGGAAGCGGAACCCTGCTGCCGCCGGCACCCCTGCTGGTATACCCCGCTTACCCCGTAAGGGCCGGCCAGAAAACCCCCCTGATCTGGAGGAAGATGGCGGCGGCCGTCTCTTACGACGTGGAGGTCGCCACCGACTCCGACTTCGTCGACCGGGTGATGGTGGATTCAGGACTGACCGACACCACCCGCATCGCCGAAGGCTTGACTTTGCCGCAGAGGTTCTTCTACTACTGGCGCGCGCGCGCCCGGAACGCCGCGGGCATCGGCCCGTGGTCGACGATCTTGAGATTCCAGACGGGGGCATCGCCCGTCGCGCCGTCGGGGCTCATTCCCCTGGAGGATGCCCGGGGGGCTTCGCTGTATCCCACCTTGTCCTGGTCGGGAGGGGGAGCGGGGACCCCGACCTTCCGGGTGCAGGTCGCCGCCGACTCCCTTTTCGCGAACGTGATCGTGGACGATTCGCTGTTGACCGCAAGGGAAAAAACGATCGGGCCGTTGGTCGAGGGCGCGTCCTATTACTGGAGGGTGAATGCCTCCCACCTGGGAACGGCGACCGCCTGGTCGATCGCCAGAAAATTTTCCACGCGCCTCGCGTCCCAGCCGGCGTGGACGGTGCGTGCCTCGGGAACCACGGTCCCCTTGCGGGCGGTGGCGTGGGGGAACAATCAATTCGTCGCGGTCGGCGGTGAGGAAAACGGTGCGAATGACTCCACCGTCATCCTGACCTCCGCCGACGGCATAACCTGGACGCGCCGCGCGTCGAGCGCCGCCTATAGCCTTCAGGGCGTGGTCCGCGGCGGCTCTCAGTGGGTGGCTTACGGCGGAGTCGGGACGATCCTGACCTCCCCGGACGGCGTCGCCTGGACCGCGCGCACCAGCGGCGCGGGCAACACGATAACCGCCCTCGCCTGGACCGGCACGCAGTTCATGGGAGTGGGGATCGCCCAGGTCAACCCCGATTCGAGCCTGCTGCTGACCTCGCCCGACGGGATCACGTGGACGAGTCGCACCATACCTTTGTTCATCCCTTCTTCGATGGCGTGGACGGGCGGCAACCTCGTGGCGGCCGGTCCATCCGGAGTCAAGATGTCCAGCGACGGGACGGGCTGGGAGTGGACGACACCGGCTTCGGGGACATATCATGCGGTCGCATGGACGGGAAAAACGATACTCGCCGCCGGCGAGCTTAATTTCGGCACGTCCGTGCTGACGCAAAACATGATCGCATCCTTCACGGACGGGAGCATATCCGCGCTGAACCCTTCCGGCGTGTATACGCACCTTTACGGCCTCTCCTGGGACGGAAACAAGGCGTTGGCCGTGGGGCAATACCAGGCGATCACATCCTCTCCCGACGGTGTGACCTGGGAGGTTTTGATGCAGGGCATGGCGAACAGGAGTTTCCTCGGGGTGGCGGGAAACGGAAGCCGGACCGTGGTCGTCGGCGAGGGAGGCGTCATTCTCACCTCACCCTGAGGACGCGGTGCAAGGGACTTTTTCGGAGAAACTTTGGTTGTCTTTGAAATTTTAGCAGTCGCAATTGCGGTGACCTCTTCGTCGCAGGCTGGGCTAGGCTTCGGCATCTTTCGTAAAGCCCATTTTCCGTTTCCGCTTTTCCTCTTTGACGGCAGCCAAAAGTTCGATCGCCTCGAACACTTCCAGGAACTGGATGTCGTACTTCTCTTCCATGGCCGCCAGCTTGCCGGCGAGTTCTTGATGTGAGGCGAGCATTTCACGCATGCGAACGAAGGCCTTGATGACCTCGATACTGACCTGGATCGCGCGCGTGCTTTTGAGGATGCTCGCGGCCATTAATGCGCCGTATTCTGTGAAAACAGCGGGCAAAGTGGCCGAAAACTGCAAATTTCTGAGGTGGTCGCATTTTGCGACCACCTCAGATTTTTCGCGAAAATCGAGGGTGAACATGAATTCCCCCGGGAAACGCTCTTGATTGCGTTTGACTTGTTCATTGAGGCGTTTTGTGCTCACGCCATAGAGCAAGGCGAGGTCGCTGTCGATGAGAACGCGGCGGCCTCTCATCAGCAGGATGCGGGATTCGATGTTGAAGTCTACGGGCTGATTTGTTGCCATGCGGTTCTCCTTCAAAGAGGAGAGCATAGCTCGTCTGGGCATTGTTTCGGAAAAAGGTCGTGACAGCTGTCACGCCGATATGCAGTTATTATTCGTTCATGAAGCTTATTCTCCTGGGCGCTACGGGCATGGTCGGCAAGGGTGCGTTGCGCGAGGCCTTGGCCGACGCGCAGGTGACGGAGGTTCTCGTCGTGGGGCGTCGAGCCTGCGGCGAAACGCACCCGAAGTTGCGCGAACTTTTGATTCCGGATCTGTTCGATCTCGCGCCGCACAAGGCGGCGCTCACGGGTTACGACGCGTGCGTGTGGGCCGTGGGCGTGACATCGGTGGGGAAGAGCGAAGCGGAGTACGCCCGCGTGACGGAAGAGTTGACGATGCTGTGGGCCCGCACGCTGCTGCGCTTGAATCCCGTGTTCTCGTTCTGTTATTGCTCGGCGAAAGGTGCGGGCGGCCTGGGCATGTGGGCGCGTGTGCGGCAGCGCGTCGAGAATGGGCTCAAAGCTTTGCCCTTCAAGCATGCGGGATGCGTGCGTCCGGGATTCATTCGTCCCGGTCGCGGCATCCGCAGCGGGACGAAACTGTATCAGGTGGGGCTGATAGTTTTTTATCCGTTGTGGGCGCCGTTGTTCCCGTTGATGCTGAAGGTGTTCCCGAACTGGGTGACGACTTCAGAACGGCTCGGCCGCGCGATGCTGCGGGTAGTGCAAGGTAAGGCGGATGTTTACATCCTGGAAAGCGCGGACATCAATCGGGTGGGGGAATGAGCGCGGGAGTATGATCTCGCGGTTCCGCAGCAAATGCGCGGCGAGGCCGGAAACAACTAGGGCTGTGTTCCTTCGTTCAGGATCTTGAGGTAGCGGGCGTAGGCGAAGATGCGATTCCGGGGTTTTCCTGTCATTTCCTGTGTGATGTTCAGTTTTCCGAGAGTTTCGATAGCTTTTGCGGCGGTTGGGTATGTCATTCCGGCGCCTTTTGAAATGCCATCAATCGTGATCATGGGCCGACTCTTCAAAAGTGAGAACGCCCGGAGCGCACTCCCTGCGAGCTTGGAATCTTCTCGGATACGCTTTTCGTCTTCTGCGAACAAGGCCAATAGCCGATGGGCGGTGTCCACGGCGCCATTCGCCGTTTGTGCGATTCCTTCAAGGATGAAGTCGATCCACGCTTCCCAGTCTCCCTCTTGGCGTACCAAGTCAAGGAGCCGGTAATATTCGTCGCGATGTTGCTTGAGGTATAAGCTGAGATATAATAGTGGTTGGCGAAGGACACCTTCTTGGTGCAGGATCAAAGCGATCAACAGTCGGCCGGTACGGCCATTCCCATCGAGAAACGGATGAATGGTTTCGAATTGAACGTGTGCCAACGCCGCCTTGATGAGTGCAGGGACTTCGGGGTCGTGGATATACCGCTCGAGGGCCGCCATGCATTCTGCGACCAGCTGAGGGGGTGGGGGAATGAATTTGGCGTTGCCTATCCGCGTCCCACTGATCCAGTTTTGGGTGCGGCGAAACTCGCCCGGGTCTTTATCGGATCCGCGACCTTTCTGAAGGAGTTTTCCATGAATTTCTCGAAGTAGTCGATTGGAGAGGGGGAGGCCACCGTCCCTGCCTTCCAAGCGCGCCAATCCATGCTCCATGGCCGCTACATAATTCGAGACTTCGATCACGTCGTCGAAAGGGACGCCGGGCACTTCTTCCATTTCGAAGAGAAGGAGGTCGGAGAGAGAGGATTGAGTTCCCTCGATTTGTGAGGAGAGAACCGCTTCGCGACGTACGTAAGCATAAAGGAAGAGGTCTGGATCCGGAAGCAAACTCGAAACTCCGTCCAGCTTTCCGCATGCCAGTAAGGCTCGCTCCAGCAAGCGTTGGCGCAGAGGAGTTAATTCGAAGACGGGAACGGGTGGTAATGGGCTAGGTACAAAGGCTCTTACGGTTTCGTTATCGCTGACGGTACTTTCGAACGTTCCACTGGGTCCACGCTTCATGGGGGCGTCCTTGTTCAAGGCGACTTTAATAAGCCTAGCTCTTATTAAAAGATATGGGGTAATTCTTTAATAAGCTAGTCGTTGAGCCTGAAATTTGCGAAATCAAGCGGGGAAGTGCTGTGGAAGAACACAAGACAGCTTTTTACGCCGCATCCCGGCCCACGCCCCGTGATTTCCTGAACCCCTCTCCCCGATCCTCCCATACGCCCTACCCCCGCGCAGCGGGCAATACCCCCCAAAATCCCTTTAAAATCGCGTAAAAAGCGCATGAATGGGCCGCTTCACGCTCATTCCGCATCCATCCTGCCCCGTTCCTCATTTACCTTTCCCGCCATGTCCCTTACTCCGATGATGAAGCAGTTCATGGACATCAAGTCCGCGCATCCCGACACGTTGCTCCTGTACCGTCTGGGAGACTTTTACGAGACGTTCGGGGACGATGCGGTGACGGCGTCGAAGCTGCTCGGGATCACGCTGACGGCCCGCAATCACGGGGGCAAGGATCCCACGCCGCTGGCGGGTTTTCCGCATCATGCGCTGGAGCGGTACATGCCCAGGCTGATCGCTTCGGGATTGCGCGTGGCCGTGTGTGAACAGGTTGAGGATCCCGCGACGGCGAAGGGCGTGGTGAAGCGGGAGGTCACGGAGATCGTGACGCGCGGAACGGCCCTGTCGGAGAACTATCTCGAGGCGAAGTCGAACAATTATCTGGCTTCGGTGTGGCCGGGCACGCAGGACGGACAGCCGTATGGTTTGTCGTGGCTGGACCTCAGCACGGGAGACTTCCGTGTGGCCGAAGGGACGGCGGACGATGTGGCGGGCGAGATCTACCGCCTCAACGCGCAGGAGATCCTGTACCCCGAGGCGATGGAGATTCCGCCCGCGTTGCAGGAGTTCCATGATCGCGAGCATGTGCCGCTGACGACCTTGCCCAAGGGGTATTTCCATCTCGAGGAAGGCGTGGCGGCGTTGCAGCGGCAGTTCAAGGTCGCATCGCTCGATGCCTTCGACTGCGCGCACCTGCCGCACGGCTTGCGGGCGGCGGCCGCGGCGCTGGCCTACGCCAAGGACAGCAAAAAGTCGGAGCTTTCGCACCTCACCAGCCTGACCGCCGCCCGCTTCGCGGGACACATGACGCTGGATGCGGCCACCGTGCGCAACCTGGAACTGATTCGTCCGATCCACGGTGAGGACGAGACCGGAACATTGTGTCATCTGATCGACCGCACGGTGACGGCGATGGGCGGCCGTGCCCTGAAGCAATGGTTGACCCATCCCCTGCTCGACAAGGCGGCGATCGAAGCGCGGCACGATGCGGTGCAGGAACTGATGGATCGCCCCGAGGTGTTGCGGGCGCTGCGCACGCACCTGCAGGGCATCAACGATCTGGAACGGATCGTGGCCAAATGCGGCTCGGGCCGCGTGCATGCGCGCGATTTGCTCGGTTTGGGAAACTCCCTGATGGAGGCCGGCCGCGCGGGCGAATTGCTCGCCGGGGTGTCCTCTCCCCTGTTGGCCGCGCAGCGCGAGGCGTTGGCCGGACTGACCGGGCGCGGCGAAGCGTTGGCGGCGCACTTCACGGAGCGCCCGCCCCTGACCGTCCGCGAAGGCGGCATGATCCGGCCCGGGGCGTTTCCGGAACTTGACGAACTGAACGACGGCATCCGCGACGGCCGCGAATGGCTGAACAACCTGCAGCAGCGGGAAAAGGACCTGACGGGCATTCCCAGCCTCAAGGTGGGATACAACAAGGTCTTCGGCTATTACATCGAAGTCACCAAGACCCATGAGGACAAGGTTCCGGCGCATTACCTGCGCAAGCAAAGCCTCACGACGGCGGAGCGTTACATCACGCCCGAGATGAAGGAGTGGGAGAACCGCATCCTCAGCGCCGAGAGCAGCATCAACGCGCTGGAGTACAAACTGTTCTGCGGCATCCGCGACGAGGTGACGGCCGAGGCGCCGCGCCTGCTGGCGGCCGCCCGGGCGCTGGCGGTGACCGACGTGTTGCAGTCCTTCGCGGTCGCCGCCGTCGACCTCCGCTTCACGCGTCCCGAGATCGCGGAGGACACGGGTCTTCGCATCCTCGGTGGCCGCCATCCGGTGGTGGAGGCGCTGTCCGAAGAAGGCACGTTCATCGCCAACGATGTGGAGCTCGACACGCGTGACCGCCAGGTCGTGCTGGTCACCGGTCCGAACATGGCCGGCAAGTCCACATACCTGCGCCAGACCGGCCTCATCGTGCTGCTCGCGCAGGTGGGGTCGTTCGTGCCGGCCGATCACGCGCGCGTGGGTCTGGTCGACCGCATCTTCACGCGTGTGGGGGCGTCCGACCGTCTCGCGCGCGGACAGTCCACCTTCATGGTCGAAATGATCGAGACCGCCTCCATCCTGCGTCACGCCACGCCGCGCAGCCTCGTGCTGCTCGACGAGATCGGCCGGGGCACGAGCACCTACGACGGCCTCTCGCTCGCCTGGGCCATCACGGAGGCGTTGCACGAGAATTCGGCCATCGCGGCGCGCACGTTGTTCGCCACCCACTATCACGAACTCACGCGACTGGCGGACAAGTTGCCGCGCCTGCGCAACGCCCAGGTGACGGTCCACGAAGAAGGCGAGGCCGGGCGCGGCGAGGTGATCTTCCTCCGCAAGGTGATCGACGGCGCCTGCGATTCCAGCTACGGCATCCAGGTGGCGCGCATGGCCGGTGTGCCCGATGCGGTCATCGGCCGCGCCGGTGAGATCCTCGCCGAGCTGGAACGGACGGGCACGGTGGGGCTGGGCGGCGCCGGAGCGCGGCCAAAGCGCCCGGCGGCCGGAACGGTCGTGCCACAGGTCGACCTGTTCGCCACGCCCGCGGCGCCGGAGAAAATCATGGCGGAAAACCCCGTCCACCGCGCCGTGTACGATGCGATCATGAATCTCGACGCCAATGGATTGACGCCGCTGGAGGCGCTGGTGAAACTGGCCGAAATCCAACGTCGGGGAAAAAATCCGTCGTAGTGGCAAATGACCACTTGCCACTACGAAACGAACCAACGTTGAATTTCCGCCCAACCCTCCCGTGGTGACCCTATGCTGAAAACCCTCCGTTCCCACCGTATCCTTTCCGTCACCACCTTGCTGTACACGCTCGCCGTGATCGTGTGGGGAGCCTTCGTGCGCATCACCGGTTCGGGCGCGGGTTGCGGCGATCATTGGCCGTTGTGCAATGGGGAGATCATCCCGCGTTCGCCCACGCTGGAAACCGTCATCGAGTTCACCCACCGCTTCACCAGCGGCATCCTGCTGTTGCTCATGGTGGCCTGGGTTTTCTCCGTGTTCCGCACCTTCGTCAAAGGTCATCCCGCGCGCCTCACGGTCGTCTGGTCCGCGGTCTTTCTCGTCATCGAAGCCTTGCTGGGTGCGGGCCTGGTCGTCTTCGAAATGGTGGCCGACAACCCGTCCGTGGCGCGCGGCTGGTGGATGGCCGCCCATCTCGCGAACACCTTCATCCTTCTGGGGTGGATGGTCCTCACCGTGTGGTTCGGATGGGAACACGAGCCCGGACGTCGCGTCGCATTCAGCCGTGCGCCGTGGCACGTGCGCCGGATCGTAGCCGTCAAATTCGTGGTGACCCTGCTGCTGCTCATCCTCACCGGTTCATCCGGCGCGGTGGCCGCGCTGGGCAATACGCTGTTCCCGGCCGAATCCCTGGCCTCCGGCTTCGCGATGGACTTCAACCCCGAGTCTCACATCCTCGTGCGCCTGCGCGTGTGGCACCCCGTGATCGCCGTCCTCGCGTCGGTCTCGGCCTTGTGGGCCGCCACGCCCCTCGCCTCCGACGGACGCGAACGTGTCCGTTTCTGGGCCTCCGTGACGGGGGCCCTCGTCATGCTTCAGGTCACGGCCGGAGTGCTGAACTTCATGTTGCTCGCGCCCGTATGGATGCAGCTCACGCATCTGGTGCTGGCCGACCTGCTGTGGATGGCCGTCGTCGTGCTCGCGGCCGCCACCTTCAGCGTGCGCAGCACGGATGCGGCGTCGTGATGCCGGACTCCGGCTGTCTTCGCCGGAAGACAGGGCGGACAGCGCGGGAAAAAGGGACAAGCGTCTGGGGTGTGAGCGCGGGGGCCCGCTCCGCCGTCGCCGCGGGCGGGAGAAGGGGGAGCGTGGGCCTCAGGGTGTGTGCTCGAATCGCTCCGTCCGCAGAAATGCGCGCACCTGCCGGATGGCCTCATCGTTCCACAAGACCAGCGTATGCGACGCCTCCACTTCGATGAAATCCGCCATGCCTTCCAGTTTCGTCCGTTCAACCCCGACCTTGCCGTCATCACGGCCTTCGATCCAGCCCGAAAACAGCGGGTCGAGCGAGCGCGTCGCCGCGATGACGCCGAATGTGAAGGATGGGGGCCCCTGACGCGTGAGGCGACTCGGTACGGAATTCGAATCCGTTCCCAATTCGTACCCGGCTTGACCGCCCCAGGCCTCGAACAGCTCCCGGTAAACCCGTGAGCCGCTCCGGCTCAGGGTATCGACGACTTCGCTGCCGCGGTTGGGCGGAGCGATCATCACCACCCTGCCGATTGCGGGCGTCCCCTCCGTATGGGCCCACGTCCGCAGGAGAATGCCCCCCATCGAGTGGGTCACGAAGTGCAGGGGACTCGTCTCCTGCGGAAAACACCTCCGGATGTCCGGCGCGATGAAGCGCGCGACCAGCGTATCAATCGGGTAGTCGCGCGACGGGTAATCCAGGACGCAGACGCGGTAACCGTCATCCGACAGGGCATCGCTGATCTTTTTCATGGAGGATGTCCCGAGGCCGAGCCCGTGGATCAGGACGACCGGCTCCCCGGTTCGGTCGGGCGAG
>CAYQFG010000004.1:39701-43980 GCA_964416695.1 uncultured Bifidobacterium sp. | reverse complement strand
TAGGCCAGCGCCAGCGGCAAAACCAGCGCCACGTTTTGTCCACGCGGCACCGAGACACCCGTCTTGTAGGCGCTGGCGATGGTGTCGCCGTCCGACTCCCACAAGGCCAGCGACACGGTATACTCGCGATCCCCCGGCACTTCCTCGAGGCGAAACACGCGTAACTCCCCGGTCGTCGTCGCGGACGTGGTCAACGTATCCGTTCCGCTCCACAAGCTCATGCGTCCGCCCGCAACCGCCTTCGGAAAATCGACGGGGATGTGAATGCTTGCGGTGACGCGCGAGAAATCGGGCAGACACACAATGCTCACGGTATTGGGCCGATCGGTGCGCAGTTCCACCGTGGTCTGACCGCCATACAGGCGACGCCCTCCGTGATACAGCCCGGTGCGGAAGGTCCGGTCGGGGCCGGGAGGAATGTCCATCATCGACAGCGTCTGGCTTCCTCCCGACATCGGGAACCCGAAGACGAGTGTGTCCATGTCGGGCCCGGTCACCGTGACGTGCGCCGAATCGACGGGACGCATGACGGACAAACCTCCCGTCGCGGCGGCCACCGCGCCTTTCGCGAGGGCCGCCACCTGCAGGTTCACGCTGACCGCCACCCCATGGCCTTCTCCGTCCCCACCCTGCGGGCGCACGGCCGGTTCCGACAGGCATGCCACCACGGCCACGGCGCACAAGCCCGCGAGGGCCGCCAGGAACGCGCGCCGTGCCCGGCCGTGCGCCCGCAGCCCCGCCCCCCACATCTGCAGGCCCTGCCTGCAGCCTTTCATTCGTTGACCCGGCCCGGAACACGACAGGATCGCCGGTCTCCATTTCAGTATCTTCACAACCATGTTTAACCTCCAGTGGTCGACATGACCGCCACACAACCTAACGGCAGAAGTGAAAATGCGTCGTGACGACCGTCACAACCGGACGGATTTTTTTTCGGATGCTCCGGCGTCCCGTGCGGCAATGCGCGTCGCCTTCCTCGGCACCGGAACCTCGCACGGCATCCCCGTCATCGGCTGCTCGTGTACCGTTTGCCGCTCATCCGATACGCGTGACCGGCGGAACCGCACCGGCATCTGGCTGCGTGACGACCGTCACTCGGTCGTGATCGATGTATCGGGGGATTTCCGGCAGGGCGCCTTGCGGCACGGGCTCGACGGGCTTGATGCGGTGTTGTTGACGCACGCCCATTCGGATCACACCGCGGGCCTCGACGACTTGCGCATCTTCTCCCAGGTGACCGGAAAACCCACCGTGCTGTATGCGGATGCTCAAACCTACAGCGACATCCGCAGCCGTTTCGCATACGCCTTCGCGCCGCCCAAGGAGTATGGAGGTGGAGCGCCGCAGTATGACGTGCGCGTCGTCGATGCGGCGGGTGGGGCGTTTTCCCTGGGCGATTGGACGGTCACCCCCCTGCCGGTGCTGCACGGGCCGGAACCGATTCTGGGATACCGGATCGGTGACTTCGCGTTCATCACCGACGTGACGGAGATCCCCGAGAGCACACTTGCCTTGATGCAAGGCCTCAAGGTTCTCGCGCTCGACTGTCTGCGCCATCGGCCGCATTCCACGCACCTGCATTTCGACGGGGCGGTGGAGTACGCCCGTCGCATCGGCGCGGAGATGACGTACTTCGTGCACATGTCGCATGACCTCGGGCATGCCGCGACGGAATCCCGCCTGCCGCCTGAGATCCGGCTGGCGTACGACGGACTGGAAGTCCGGATCTGAGTGCTGCAGCCGGTGAACGGGCTAAAAAAGTCCGTGCAGGCTCTTCCCGGGTGCGGCCAATAGAGTCACGCGCCGCGCCACTTCCGGATCGGGCTCAAGCACCGGCGCATGCCAGGGCTTGACGCGCGCATCGATGACGATCGGCCCGCGGGCGCCCCAATGTTTGTCGGATGTGAACGCGCCCACGCCGTGGATGTCGCGGGCCGGGTCGGACCGCGTGAAGGTCACCCACAACCAGTTGTCGAAATCCGCGGCCACGAAGTCAGGATCGTCGCACAGCACCCACAGGGGAAGTTCATCCAGAGTCTCTGTTTCCAGAAGGCTCGCGGCGCGCAACCTCTCCGTGAACGCGACCAGCTGCGCGTCGAGCGCGGCGGCTTCCGCCGAAGCCTCCCCGCCGGCCCCGTACGCGGTGCCGCGGAACGCCAGGATTCCCGGGCGGACCAGACGCGGCGCCCCCCAGTGGTCCGGCCACGCCGCGCACAGCGCCGGAGGGACCTCGGTCGCGAGTTCCCGGCGCGGCGCGCCCGACACCGCCACGAACACTTTCGAGCCTTCGTTGATCGCGCCGCCCGTGTAATCGAGGGTGTCCATCGTCGTCCTGGTCACGAAGTGCAAGGACGTCTTCCAGTCGACGCGCCGGAGCACGTGGGCGAAGTACGCGTCCACGTCACGGATGTTCAACCCGGGATCATCCTCGTGCGCGGCGACGAACAGGTATTTGGCCAGTGACATCTGACCGTACCCGAGCATGCCGTGCGCGATGGTGTGCAGCTCGCGCGGCTTGCGCTCGAGGTACGGCGCATAGCGGTCGTTGGCGATGCCGAGCAGCAGCGGATGAACGCCGGCGGCCTCGACCGCATGCACGGCACGCAGCCCCTTGATCTCCTGCGACAACGCACCGTCGGCGATCTCGTGGATCAAAGACGCGATCTGCGCGTCCTCCTGCGGAGGACGTCCCACGACCGTGAAAGGCCAGACCGCGTCCTTGCGATGGTAAACCTTGTCGACGGTGAGAACGGGGAAATCGTGCGTCAGGCTGTAGTAGCCGATATGGTCGCCGAACGGCCCCTCGGGCTTGAGGCGCCCCGGCTCGACCGTACCGGTGATGCAAAAGTCCGCGTCCGCCGAGAGCAGGTGGCCGTCGCGGCGGGCGTAACGGAAGTGCCGACCCGCGAGAACGCCTCCGAACAGGACTTCGGGCAAGCCTTCGGGCAAGGGCATGATGCCCGCCAGAATGTGCGCGGGCGGGCCGCCGACGAACACGCTGACCTTCAGCTTCTCCCCGCGCTGCAACGCGGCGTGATGATGCACGCCGATGCCGCGATGAATCTGGTAATGCAGGCCGGCCTCGCGGTCCGGAACGTAATCATTGCCCGTGAGCTGGACGCGGTACATGCCGAGGTTTGAACCGAAGATCCCGGGCTTGTCGGGATGCTCCGTATACACCAACGGCCAGGTCACGAACCCTCCGCCATCGCGTGGCCAGCTGTGGATGGCCGGGAGGCGGGACAATGTGGTGGTGCGCGCGGTGACGGGCACGGGGAGCAACGGAAGCTCCGGCAGCGGCAGCCCCGTGCGCGCGCGCCAGAGCGCCCCGGTGGACCGCAGCGGATGACGCAACACGCGGGACGGATCGGCCTTGAGGGCCACCAGGGCTTGCGCGCGCTTCACGCCGTCGCCGAGGAGGAACAGCGTCCGCTCGCGCGTCCCGAACAGGTTGGAGACGGCGGGAAAGGGCGAGCCTTTCACACGTTCGAAATACAGGGCCGGGCCGCCCGCGTCGTAGACGCGCCGATGGATCTCGGCCATTTCCAGATGCGGGTCGACTTCTTCCGTCACACGCCGCAACCACCCCTTGCGTTCAAGGGCCTCGATGGCGGAGCGAAGGGAGGAAAAGTCCATGACGTACCTCAAACCCCGGCGCGCAGGGGCGGGAACAAGGATGCGGTGAAGCGGAAGCGCCCCGGAGTCGCGGTCCCGCCTTCAGGATGTCAGCCGGTGATGACGGCGTCGGCTTCGATTTCCACCAGCATGGCGGGATCGATCAGCTTGCTGACTTCCACCATCGCCATCGCCGGACGGATCTCACCGAACACCTCGCCATGCGCACGGCCGATGGCCTCCCACTGCGAAATGTCGGTCACGAAGATCCGCGTGCGCACCACGTCGGCCGCGGTCGCACCGGCCTTCTCAAGCCCGGCGAGAATGTTCTTCAGGGCCTGACGGGTTTGCGCTCCCGCATCCGCGGCGAACTGGCCGTCAGCATCGGCGCCGGTCGTTCCGGCCACGAACACCATGGTGCCGACCTTCACCGCCCGGGAATAACCGAGAATGGGCTCCCACTTCGAACCTGTGGAAATGTTTTCGCGCTTGCCTGCCGTCACGTCGTCCTCCTGCGGGGATTTTGGGGGTTTTAGTGGTGAAAGATAGTAGGGCGTCGGGTGGCGGGCGGCGGGTGGAAACACAAAGAACACCCCTGACTTGCGCCCCCGTTCCACTTGCCGACATACCGAAAAACGGCCTCCGTTCAGATGCCATCGTACGC
>CAYQFG010000004.1:35539-39601 GCA_964416695.1 uncultured Bifidobacterium sp. | reverse complement strand
CACCCGACACCCGCCACCCGACACCCGCCACCCGACACCCGACACCCGACACCCGACACCCGCCACCCGCCACCCGACAGTTTTTGTATTTTCCCCGCCTCACCCCCGACGGACATTCCCGCGGACAACCGGAGTAATCATGAACAAGACTTTGCGCCTCCTTGGCATCGCCGGCATCGCCGCGACGGGCCTTCTCATGACGGCCTGCAACGACAAAGGAAGCACCTCCTTGAAAACGCAAAAAGACAAAGTCAGCTACATCATCGGCCAGAACATCGGCCGCAACATGCAGCAACAGCAGCTCGACGAGACCGTGCTCGATCTCGACATGCTCCGCGCCGGCATCGAAGACGTGCTCAATGGCGCCGATGCGAAGCTGACGGACGAGGAAATGGCCGAAATCATGACCAAGTTCCAGGAAGAAATGTCCGCGCGCGTCGACTCGCTCAACGCCGCCCAGGGTGAAGCCAACGCCAAGGCCGGCGCGGAATTCCTCGAGAAGAACGCCAAGGAAGAGGGTGTCGTCGTGCTGCCCAGCGGCCTTCAGTACCAGGTGCTCAGCGAAGGCAACGGCAAGAAGCCCGGCCCCACCAGCATCGTGACGGTCCACTACCACGGCACCCTGATCGACGGCACCGAGTTCGACAGCTCGATCAAGCGCGGCCAGCCTGCGACGTTCCCGGTCAACGGCGTGATCGCCGGCTGGACCGAAGCCCTGCAACTGATGCCCGCGGGCTCCAAGTGGAAGCTGTTCATCCCGTCCGAACTGGCCTACGGCGAACAGGCCGCCAGCCCCGTGATCGGCCCGAACTCCGTGCTGGTGTTCGAAGTCGAACTCATCTCGGTGAACGACTAAGAACCGGCTCCGACCACAAAAAAGCCCCGCCCGGTGATCCGGCGCGGGGCTTTTTTGTTGGAATGATGAAGCGATGAAGTGATGGAATGAAGAAGAAGGCGTTCACTCACAGAACCTCCCCATCAAAGGCCTGTGAGGCGCTCCCGCGAATCAGGGCCGCGCCGCACCCCCTCATGGCAACCTTCGTCATGCCCTCATGCCGTCTTCTTCGTCATCTTCATCTTCCCCGCGTTCGTCCGCTGCGCCAGCAGGAGCGGCGCCACGATGGGAGAATACTTCTTGCGGACCCACGCTTCGTCCGGGGCGGCCTCACCCTGTTCAAGCAGGCGGAGGTCACCGTCCAGCGCATACAGGTAGGGATACCATTCGCGTTGCAGCGGCGACTTCCAGTCCCAGATCAGGGGTTTGAGCGCCGCGCGCAACGCCTTGACGCGCGCCTGCGACAACGTCTTCAGCTCGAGCCGGGTAAACGGAGAGGCCAGCAGGGGTGCGATCGTGAAAAACTCCCGGGGAACCCCCGACTCCCGAACGGCCTTCCTCCACCCCGCCGCAGGCGGCATCCCCCCCAAAAAACCTCCCAGCACCTTCACGAGAAACACGTCGGTGTGATACAAGCCGGTCGGGTTGAGCATCATGCCGGCCGTGGTGCGGCGCAGGTTGGCCTGGCCTTTGACCGGCCGTCCCGCGAAAGGACCGAGGAAGATTTTCCCGGGGCAATAATCGTTGGCGTAAAGGTTGTCCCAGATGACGGGACGCACGCCTGTGGCCTTGCGCACGGCCGCCATGTCGGACGCGCGATAATCCGGAGAGACAATGGCGCCTCCGGTCCACATCAGTTCGATGCCGGGCTGCAGGAACAGGGCCAGGTCTTCGAGATAGCCGCTGCGCGACAGGCCTTCGGGCGCGAAGAAATCGCTGTACACCGTCGGACAAAACCACAGGCGGCGCAAGCCGCGTTTGCGCAGCAGCGGCCACAGTTTCTGCAGGATGAGTCCGTGCGCTTCGCCCAGCGAGCGGAACGCGTTCCGGTCCGCCTCGGGCAACGTGACGGGGATGTCATCCATGAGGAGCGCGGCTTCACGGCAGCCGAGATCGGTGAGCGCACACAGCTTGCGCGCGAGCACCTGGAAATCCTCGACCTTGTGGTACCGGAAGCTTTGTCCCGGCGCGATGCCGGGCACGACCGTGACTCCCGCCTTGCGCGAGCGCGCCACGAAATCACGGAACTCGCGACGCCACGCGGCCGGATACGGTTCGCGCCAGTTGCGGCGATGATACGGATCCTCCTTGGGGGCGTACAGGTAATGCCCCGCGCCGTTTTCCGCCAGGGCCCGCACGATTCCCAGGCGTTCCGGGAAGGTCAGCAAACGTCCGTAATACCCTTCGACGTAGCCCGCGAGGTAATTTTTTGGGGGTTGAGGCGACGCCGCGGTCGCGGCGTCGGGTGACCGGCGGACCGGGGAGCGGGGCGGAGGCGTCAGGCGGACCGCGATGGGCCCCGTTCCGGTCCGGCGCGCGCTCATCGCGCCCCTCCGCGGCGCGCAGCCTTCGTGACCGGGGCCGCCATGGCCTCCGCATCGTCCAGCGAGCGGAGGCCCATGTGGTATCCCCCCGCGACGTCGAGGTTGACGCCCGTGATGTAGCGCGCCTTGTCACCCAGAAGGTATTCCACCGCGTCGGCCACGTCGCCGACGTCGCCGAGGAAACCCAGCGGCACGAAATCCGACGCCCTGCGCGGCAGCTCCACGCTGTTGGACAGGATGCCCGGCGACACCATGTTGACGCGGATGCCGCGCGGCCCCAGGGCCTGGGCGAGCGATTTGGTCAGGATGAGCAAACCGGTTTTGGAGATGAGGTACGCGGTGTTGTGGGTGGTCGCGGTGAGGTTGTCCACGCCGGCGTATCCGATGTTCACGATGTGCGCGCCCTCCCGGGATGCGGCGTACGTCATCAGCGGCAGCAGGGACTGGACGAGGCGGAAGCAACCCGTGAGGTTGGCGCGCAGCGTCAGGTCGAAGTCATCCGCGGAAAATCCGGGAAGATCGCCCACCTTGTACACCCCCACGTTGTTGACGAGCACGTCGAGCCGGTTCGTGCGGGCGCGCACGGCGCGCACGATGGAGGCGACGCCGCGGGCCGTGGCGACATCGCCCCGGACCAGCGATCCGTCGCCGCCCGCGGCGCGGATCGCGGCGAGCACGGCTTCGGCGTCGTCGCGCGAGGCGCGGTAATGGACGAACGTGTAATGGCCGGACGCGGCGAGGCGCAGGGCGATCGCGCGGCCCAGGCGCCGCGCGGAGCCGGTTACGAGGGCGTACCGTCCGGACGTCGCGGCCGGGGATGAGACCTCCCGCTTGCGGGCCTTCGCCGTCGTCTTCGGGGAGGAGCGGGCCGCCCCGACCTGCGCGCCCCGGATGCGGGGCCCCGACGTCTTCTTCATGCCCGCACCTGCTCCACCGTCACGACGGCGCCCTGGGCGTGCGCAACGGCGGCCGGCTTGCGGATGACGAGCCTGCACCGCGTCAGGATGGGATGACGTTCGAGGATGCGGGCGCAGGCGCGCTGCGCCAGCGTCTCGATGATCTGGAAGCGCTCCGCCCGCACGTACTCGGCCAGATCCGTGGCGACTTCGGTGTAATCGACGGTATCTGCGAGCTGGTCCGAAGCCGTCACTTTGGAGAAATCGAATCCCATGTCGACGTCGACGAACAAATCCTGCTCGCGCTTGCGTTCATCGGGATATACCCCGACAATGCAGGAAATCCGCAGTTCCCGAATGCTCAGCGTGCCCACTCCGCGTCCTCCACACCGCCGTGGTCACCGGCGGCCTCGATTTTTTCCAGCAAGGCGCGGGTGGGCCCGTTCAGGGGAAGGGCGGCCGCTTCCTGCGGCGTCACCCAGCGCCATTCCTGCGCCTCATCGTTCAATGTCACCGGAGGCCGCACGCTCCCGCGCGCCACGTCGGCCACATAATTGAACAGGATGAAGTGCTTCCTTTCATGAAACTCCGGATGCTCGATGGCTTCCTGCACCATCACCATCCGGGGGTTTTCCAGTTCCAGGCCGGTTTCCTCGCGCGTTTCCCGCCGAAAGCCGTCTTCCAGCGATTCACCGTACTCGACCTTCCCGCCGGGAATCCCCCACAGGCCGGACCATTTGCGCGTCCGCACCAGCAAAAGGTTGCCGTCGCCATCGCGCAACAGGCC
>CAYQFG010000004.1:2501-35439 GCA_964416695.1 uncultured Bifidobacterium sp. | reverse complement strand
ACCATTTGCGCGTCCGCACCAGCAAAAGGTTGCCGTCGCCATCGCGCAACAGGCCACCCACGGTGGTCACGGGATAATTCTGCATCATGTCCGAAAAGATACTTCGCGGCCTTGTCCCCTCGCTGTGCGGAGGGTTCCCGCAACCCCTCGGAAGGGGAAGTCCGGGAGGCATGTCTTTCCGTCCGGATCTCCCTCGGCCGCGCGTCTCTTTGTAGTTTAACCCCCCGATGCCCGCCTTTCGTCCCCTTTTCGAGATTGCCCGTGCGACCCGCGCCCGCGTGCGTGCCGCATCCGTCTTCTGTACGCTCGCACTGGCCGCGCATGCGTTCGATCAGGCCGCCGACGTGAACCTCACCGCGAGCGAAGGGTTCGGTGCCCGCCACCACGGCATGGCGCTGTTGCGTGCGGGATTCGCCCAAGGGGCCGATGCCGTGGTGAACGCCCCCGCTTCCATGAACGACGTCAACGACTTCACGTTCATGGCCGCGCACACCGAACGCTTCGGGATGGCCCGTTTCGACAACGCGGCCCTCCTGATCCCGCTGGATGCGCGCACCACGTTGGGCATCGCCGTGGCGACCTACGCGGTCAGCGACGTGGAGCTGCATCTGACCAACACGCCGACGGCCCCGGACGGGTATTTCAACACGTCCGACTGGATGGTGACCGGCTCGTTCGCGAAGCGCTATGGCCCGGCCGACGCCGCCCTCGACATCGGCGGCTCACTGCACCTGCTCCGCCGCCAGCTCGACCAAAGCGGTCTGGGCATGCGCGGCGACGCCATGGTCCAGTACACGCATGACGGTCGTTTGCGTGCCGGCGCGTACATCCGCAGTCTGCTCCCCTCGATGGCGGCGTGGAGCGAAGGCCACACCGAATATGAACTGCCCGAGGCGGCGCTGTTCGTCGCCATGCGCAAGCCCATCCCGTATTTTTACGGCACGCTGGAGGCCGGCTTCGAAACGCCCGGGCTGTTCCAGCGCGGGGCCCGCTCGGCCTCACGGCTGGAAGGCGAACGCGGCATCACCGACCCGGTGTCCGCGCTCAAGACGTCCAAAATCGGTGCGGAATTCAACTTCGACTTCGGCCTCAGCCTCCGCGCCGGGTTCGACGAACTCGCCCCGTCATCGTGGGCCTCTTCCGCGCGCCTCGGCATGGGCTATACGTGGCGCAACATCGTGGCGCTGGACTACGCCTTCGCCGCCCATCCTTATCTGGATGAAAGTCACCGCGTGGCGCTGCGGTTCACGCCGGCGTTCCCCCGCTTCGAAGGCCGCAACTTCCGCCCCCAGGGCCCCGCCCGCGTGACCGTTCCCGGCGACCGCCTGCGTCCCACCTACCCGTCCCCGAGAACGCCGGTCGACACCTACGAAACCGAATACGATCCCGAAGCGGGAGAAATCCTTGAGTTGCCCGCGCCCCCCGCGCCCGCTCCGACCACCCCGACAACCCCGGCCGCACCGGCACCCGAGGTTCCCGGTTCTCCCCCCGCCTCCGTTCCCGCTCCGGCATCCCCGACGGCCCCGGCCGCACCGGCAGAGCGCGAAGTCCTGGAGGTGCTGGAGGTGCTGGAGGAACTCGAAGAGGGCGAATTCTACGAGCCCTAGGCCCACGTCCGGGAGCCGCATCGTCCCGTCCGTCACGGTTTCACCGGCTCCGGGAAACGCCCCCGCGCACGGTGATTCCATCTACTTTTGTGTCCGTGAAGGTCAAGCACGCCGATTTTCGCCCGGTGAAACGCCCGCGTTACGCTCCGACGGGTCGTCCTCCCCGCAGGTTTCCGCTGATCCGCATCCTCGTGCTGGTCGCGCTCGGCGCATTCGTCTATACGCGTTTCGAAACGTTGTGGACCATGGCCTCGAACACCTTGAACCCCGTGAAGGTGTGGAACAAGGCGACCGCTCCGCTGTTCGGCGACGGGGATGCCGACCCGCAGGGCGTGCGTCCGGTGTGGAGCGGCGATTCGAGTCGAGTGACCTTCAGCTGTCCGCACGGCCTGGATGCGGGCTGCTGCCACAGCCTGACCGCGGTGGATGCAACGTTGTGCGGGACGGCGGAGGCCGTGCTGGAAAAGGCGCGCTGGCACGGCGCGCTCGCGCGTTCCCTGACGGCCGGACGGCCGCTGCATCTGGAAGCGCGCGCGGTGGTGTCCGATCTCGGTGTCTGGAGTCACGAGTTGGCGGGAGTGCGCGGCGATGATCCTTCGGGGCCGTTCGCCTATCGCCGCGCGGCGGGAGCGGGCACATGGTGCGACGGCCGGCGCGGTTGCCTGACGCGCGCGACGGCGCGCGCACCGCTGGCGGAAGGCCGCCTGGCGTCACCGCCGGCCGCGACGGATCCTGTCCGCGGCGGCGCGACCGACGTGCACTGGCTCGCCGCGACGCCGCGGGTGCGGGCCATCCTCCCGGGCCGCGTCATCGCGGTGGACTCCTCCGGCGGCGACGCCGGGGTGATCGTCCGCGTGCATCACGGCATGGAGTTGTACGCGGCCTACGGCCCGATCACCCCGGCGCCCGGCGTGACGCCGGGGGCGCTCGTCAAAACCGGTTCGTACCTCGGAGACGCGCCCGCCGCCGGAGGGGGCTACCGGCTGGCCATGAGCCTCAAACAAGGCGGCCAGCCGGTGGACGCGGCCACGTTGTGGGAGCAAGCCGCGCGCCGCGCCGTCTTCCTGCCGTTCGCGTCCGACAGCGGCGCGCGGCTTGCGGGGGCTCCATGACCACACCCGAAAACCCCATCGCCCCCGCACCTCCCGTCCCGTGGAAGGAGGCTTACGCGCGCCTGCACCGCGACGGGCGCGCGGACTTCCCGCCGGCCTGCCTCCGGTACGTCGAGAACGTGGTGAGGCAGACGGCCTCCACCCCCTCTCCCTTGCCTCCGTCACCCGCCGCGAATCCCCCCGGCTCCGGGAGCTCCGATGACATCGTCACGCACGATGCTGAAGACGGGTCGCACGACGACGGATCGGCGACGCGTTCGCTCACGCCCGCCACGGTGATCGCCGCGTTCCGTGAGGCGACCCAACGTGACTTCGGCCCCCTGCGCGAGGATGTCCTCCGCCACTGGGGGATGCGGACGCCTTTCGATCTGGGGCGGGCGGTCACGCTGCTCGGACGGGTCGACCGGTTGCTGCTCGACGAGGGAGATGATCCTTTCCGTTATGCCAAGGACACGGTTCCCTTCACGGAAGAGAGGTCGTCATGAAAGGGCTTGTGCGATCCGGTGTGCGGTCCGATGGGCCATCAGGAACTTGTTGCGGTGGGGGGGCCGCGTTCACACCTGTCCCCGACGCGGGGAGGTTCACGGCCTGTGGGTTGGCGGTCATGCTGGCAGTCACGCTGGCGGGATGCCTCGACACCCGGGATGCGAAGGTGCTGGAAAATCCGGCGGCGGATTCCGTGGTGTTCTGGCCACCCACCATGACCTACGCACGCTTCGGGGATACGCTGCATCTGGTCGTGCACGGCCTCAAGCGCCAGAAAAGCTGCGCGATTCCGCTGAAGGTCGGCTGGAACTTCCTGCGTGATTCCACCGACACCGAATTCTATGAGGTGCATTCGGAGTTCGAGCTTCCCGCGAGAGGTTGCCGTCGCGACACGGCGGGACTCGACACCTCGTTTCGCGTGCGCTTTTTCACGTCTCCCGGAAAATGGCTGTACCTCAGGACGCCGGAGGGGCGCACGACGGATTCGTTGCTGTTCATCGCGCCCGATGGTCCCGGCCTCGTCAATGTGATCATCCTCGACCATCCGGCCGGGGCTGACAGCACCCGCATCGGGCGCGTCGTGTATCGCGACTCCACCGCGTCCCATCCCGTCCGCAGGCTGGTGGTCGATTCCCTGGCGACTTGTGAAGTCCTGCAAACCGCCACGTATGAATCCCGCACCACCTCCGGGGACACGACCCGCGTGAAGGTCCGTTTGCTCAAGGCGACGATCCAGTCCGCCGCGTCTTTTGCGCCGTGTGCGGGTCCGCACGCGGACTCCGTCGCCGTCGTGTTCAACCGCTACAACTTCCTTCCCTGAAGCACGATTCCATGTTGCCCTTCCCCGTCCCCTCCGCGTCCGCTCCCGGGCGGACCCGCCCCGGTTCCGGGGCCGTCACGTCGTCCCCTGCGCCCTCCTCGTACCGGGAGTCGCCTACGCGGCGGTTGCCTCCTCTGGCTCGTGCGACGTTCGCGATGTTCGCGATGTTCGCCGTGACGGGCGGCCTGATGGGCTGCACCGACACCGGGTGGCCCGATCGCGACCCCGTGACCATCGACAATCCCGGGGCCGACTCTCTGGTGTTTCATCCGCCGGTGAAGTACGCGCTCGCGGGCGACACCGTGACGGTGAAGCTCTACGGGCTGAAGACCGGATACGCCTGCACCGAGATTCTGGCCTTCAGGGACACGGCCTCCGATTCGGCGGATCATCGCTTTGTGAGCGTCACAGCGAAAGTCCGCTGGCCCGGAATTCCCGAGTGCCCGCTCGTGACCGGCAAGGACACAGCCTTCGGCCTCACCGTCCCCGCCGCCGGACGCACCCTCGTGCTGCGCCCTCCCGGTGGTGCCCTGACCGATTCGCTGTGGGTGTTTTCCGGGACCGGATCCGTGCAGGAATTCCGTCACCATCCGGGCGACACGCTCAGCGTTCATGGCCGCTTCACATTCCGCGACTCCACGGCGGCCCATCCCCGCCGCGTGCTGTCCACGCACACGCTTGCCCCCTGCGAAGTGCTGCAGTCCGCCGTCTGGAGCCGCCTCTCCGAAGATACGCTCCGGATTTCCTACCGCACCCTTATCGCCGCACCCGCGCTTCCCGACACCCTCCTGCCCGCCTGCGCGGGGATTCACGGGGATACGGTCCGGGTGGTCGAGGAATGAGAAACAAGCCTTCGGGCCACGGTCCCTGCGTGCCGCCTGCGCCCGCTCGAAGGCCTGAGGCCGCGAGCGAACGAGCCCATCACTCTCCTCCCCCCGTTTCCTCCTCCGTCTCCTCCCCCGTTTCCGAGTCTTGCTGGTTGATGACTCATCGCTCAGCCAAAGGCACCAGGCCCCGGAACATCGCATCATCCTCCCGGTTCTTGATTCCTGATCGATCCTGGTGAATTGATAATTGTTAATTCTTGATGATTCATGGCACCTCCCCCGCATTCCTCGCCGGATCCTTCCGGGAGGGGCGTTCACGTGACCACTGCCCCGCTCCTGCCCATGCCGCCTCTCATTTACACCGCATCCCTGCTTTACTCCGGCGACGGCGCGCCTGTCAGGGACGGCTGGATTCGCGTGGAAGAAGGGCGGATAACGGCGGTGGGGGATGCGGCGGATCTCCCGCAGGATGTCCCCCGCGACGCGATCCGCCGGGTGGAGGACGGGGTCCTCATGCCGGGTCTGGTCAACCTGCATTGCCATCTGGAGTTGACCGGCCTTTCCGGAAGGATCGAGGCCGGTCATCGTTTCCCCGAATGGGTGGGACTGTTACGGGAACACGCCGCAGGTTTCACGGCTTCCGATTATCGCGAAGCCGCCCGCGAAGGCATACGCCGGCTGGTCGCGGGCGGATGCACCACGATCCTGGATGTCGGGAATACCGGCGAAGCGCTTTCCGCGTTGGCGGACTCTTCCCTGCGCGCCTTCGCCTGCGTCGAAGTCCTGGGACTGGACCCGGCGTTGGCGGAGGCGCGGCTTCAGGCGGCCGAAGATCTGCTCGCGCGCCGACAGGAACGCGACGCCCACGCTCGCAAGAATGCGGAGGACGCCAAGGACGCCCAGGACGCCAAGGATGATAAGGGCGGCGTGGGAGACGGTGACGGAGAGAAAGCCCGACGCTTCCATCCGGGCCTCGCGCCGCATGCCGTTTATTCGATGTCACCGGCGCTGTTGCGGCGCACGATCGACCACCAGCGCGCGCGCGGTCTGCCGGTGACGATCCACGCGGCGGAAAGCCGCGAAGAGGCGGAACTGTTCGCCACCGGGACCGGTCCGCTGGCCGACTATTGCCGCATGATCTTCCCCGGCGCTCCCCGCCTGCGCGGCACCACGCCGGTGCGATGGCTGGAATCCGAAGGGCTGCTGCCCGACGGTTTGATCCTCGTGCACGGCAACACGCTCGACGCGGAGGACATGGACATTCTCGCGCGACGCGGCGCGACCGTCGTGCATTGTCCCTCGAGCCACGCGTTCTTCGGCCACCCGCGTTTTCCCTACGAAGAGCTGCGCGCGCGCGGCATCAACGTGGCGCTGGGAACGGACAGCCTCGCCTCCGGCGACTCGCTGTCGATGCTGGCGCAAATGCGCCTGTTCGCGGAAGGTCATCCCGACGTGCCCGAGGAGGAAATCGTGGCGCTGGCGACGATCAACGGCGCGCGTGCGCTGGGCCTGAGGGACGTGGGATTGCTGAGGCCGGGATGGAAGGCGGAATTCGTCGCGCGGCGTTCCGGTTCCGACGAGATTCTGCCGTTGCGAGGCGACGGCGCGTTGTAAACGCCTACGCCCCGTTCAACGGCGCCCCCGCGCGCCGCACACGGAGGAATCGGGCGTGCCAACCGCCCGCTCCCGCCGCTGCAACCGTTCCGTTAACGTCCGCAGGTGTTGGCTCCGAACAGGCGATAGATGGGACAGAACCTGAACAGTGCGGTCGCGAGGAGAACAATGCCCGCGATGAGCAGGACGATGCCCCACCCGCCGACGACCGTACCATAAAGATAAAGCGCCACCAGAACGGCGCCGAGGATGAGACGAAGCACGCGATCGACAGTTCCGACGTTAGCGTTCATGAAACGACTCCTGTTTGAGAAGGAACCCGGAAAGAGGAACCACACGGGGACACGAAAGGAAGTTAACGCGAAAGCCGGGAAGCGTGGGGGCGAAATGCGGGGGGTGAGGAGAACTTCCGGGTTTTTCGCCGTTTCCCCGCATCAGGCCTGAAGCCGGCGGGCGAGCGAGGTCCAGGATCCGCCGTTGGAGACTTCGAACCCGTGGCGCGCCAGCAACGAACGCGCGGCCGAAGACCGGACACCGCTCGCGCAGCACGTGATCACGGGCCGGTCCTTGTTCAGGCGCGCGAGATGTCTCTCCAGCGTTTGCAGCGGCAGGTTGAGCGCACCGGGAATATGGCCTCGGCTGAACTCCTCGGGCGAGCGGACATCGACGATCTGCGCGCCGCGCTTCTTCAGGTCCGCATGATCCGGAGCAGTCGCTTGGCCGAACAGATTCTTGAAAACATCGAGCATGAGAAATCTCCTGTGTCCCGTGAGTGGCGGTTGCTCGTGAGGGACGGTTGCTAGTGAGCGGGGTCGTTGCGCGTCGTCTTTCCGGGAATCAAGGCCGAAAACGCCAGGCCTCCCGCGGCTCCCATCAGGAGCGGGCAGGCGATCCCGGAAGCGACGCCCGTGGCGCACAACGCCGCCAGGCCGACGGCTCCTCCGGCCTTGAGGAAACGCCCCGCGCTTCCGCGAGGCGAAGCGGACGTCGTCGCAACGGCTCCCGTTTCGGAATCGTCGCCCCGACCGCTTGTCCCGGAGTTTTGCATCGAAGGCTTCTGTCGTGACGGCATGGCGCTCTCCTTTCGTGACGAAGATAGGCTGCGCGTCGTGCGGCGTCGGTGATGAAAGTCACCGACGCCGCACGACGCGCCGAGGCCGGAAATGCACGACGGCAAGCACCCAACGACATGAAAACACCACAAAAAAAGCGGCCCGGGTTCTCCCGGACCGCCTCCACACTCTCGCGTCATGAACCGCCCCGGCACGGGGCCCGCCCCTTACTCCGCGAGCTTCTTGTCGATGTACGCCACCAATGACTTCACCGCCGTCATCGACGCCTCGAAGGCCGCCTTTTCACCGGCGTCGAGCTCGACTTCGACGATTTTCTCGAGCCCGTTGCCGCCGAGGATCACCGGCACGCCGGCGTACAGCCCCGAATGGCCATACTCACCGTTCAGGAAGGCCGCGGCGGTGATCACGCGCTTTTTGTCCTTCAGGTAGGCTTCGGCCATGTGGATGGCGGACAGGGCGGGGCTGTAGAACGCCGAGCCGGTCTTGAGCAGGGCGACCACCTCTCCGCCCGCATTGGCGGTGCGCTTCGAGATCGCGTCGAGCTTGTCCTTGTCGAGGAAGTGGGTCACGGGAATGCCGCCCACCGAGCAGTACCGGATCAAGGGCACCATGGTGTCGCCGTGGCCGCCCATCACGAGGGCCTGCACATCCTCGGCGGACACGCCGATGGCTTCGGCCACCAGCGCGGCGAAGCGGCCCGAGTCGAGCACGCCGGCCATGCCGACGACGCGGTTGGTCGGGAACCCGGTGACCTTCTGCATGGCGTACACCATCGCGTCGAGCGGGTTGGTGACCACGAGCACGAACGCATTGGGCGCGTTCTTCTTGATGGCCTCGCCCACGGTCTTGATGATGCCGAAGTTCACGTCGAGGAGGTCATCACGGCTCATGCCGGGCTTGCGCGGCAAGCCGGCGGTCACGATGACGACGTCGGAATCCTTGAGGTCGGCGTAGTCGTTGGAACCCGAAAGTGCCGATGACGTCGGGATAATGGGGCCGCCGTGCAGGAGGTCGAGGGCCTTGCCCTGGGGCACGCCCTCGGAGACGTCGATCAGGACGACGTCGCCGAGCTGCTTCTGGGCCGCGAGCAGGGCCATGGTGCCGCCGATTTGTCCGGCGCCGACGAGGGAAATTTTGGTGCGCTTCGCCATGAGGTCCTCCGAAATACGGAATCGGCCTGCGGCCTGTCCGTGCGTGTAAAAAATCACCCGACGGCCACATGATGAACCTCACGAGGCCGCGGCATACAGGGGGCGCACGGCAGTGCGCCTCTACGGCGACAGCGTGCGCCTACCGGCGCGCGCTCATCGCCTCCACCATCTTGCGGCCGATCTCGGCGGCCGTTTCGGCCACGAAAATGCCCGCGTCGGCCAAGGCCGCCTTCTTCGACTGCGCGGAGCCGGCGTTGCCGTCGACGATCGCGCCGGCGTGGCCCATGCGCTTGCCCTTGGGAGCCGACGCACCGGCGATGAAACCGGCCACGGGTTTCTTCACGTGTTCCTTGATGTACGCGGCCGCTTCTTCCTCATCGCTGCCGCCGATTTCACCGATCAGGACGATCCCTTCGGTTTCAGGATCCTCGTTGAACATCTTGACGACGTCGAGGTGCGAGAGGCCGTGCACCGGGTCACCGCCGATGCCGACCGCCGTGGTTTGTCCCAGTCCGAGCAGCGTGGTCTGGTGGACCGCTTCGTAGGTCAGCGTGCCCGAGCGGGACACGATGCCGATTTTGCCCTTCTTGTGGATCGGGCCCGGCGCGATGCCGATCTTGCAAACGTCGGCGGTGGTGATGCCGGGGCAGTTGGGTCCGATCAGGATGCTCGGCATCCCCTTCATCGCATTGCGGACCCGCAGCATGTCCATCACCGGGATGCCTTCGGTGATCGCCACGATCAGCTCGATGCCCGCTTCGGCGGCTTCCAGGATCGCGTCGGCGGCAAACGGCGCCGGGACGAAAATCATGGTGGCGTTGGCGCCGGTGGCCTCACGCGCCTCGCGTACGGTGTTGAACACCGGGAAGCCGTCCACGGTGGTTCCGCCTTTTTTGGGCGTGACGCCGCCGACGACCTGGGTACCGTAGTCGCGGCACTTCTGGGAGTGGAACAACCCGGCCTTGCCGGTGATGCCCTGGGTGATCAGGCGGGTATTGTTGTCGATCAGGATGGCCATGACGCGCTTATCCCTTCACCGCGGCGACCGTGCTGGCCGCCTTGCGTGCCGCGTCTTCGAGATCGTCGGCGGAAATGAGGTTGAGACCGGAGGCCGCGATCACCGCCTTGCCCTCTTCGACGTTCGTGCCTTCGAGGCGGACCACCAGCGGCACCTTCAGGCCCAGGTTGTTGACGGCGTTGACGATGCCGCGGGCGATGCGGTCGCAGGGCATGATGCCGCCGAAGATGTTGACGAGCAGGGTTTTCACGTTCGGATCCGCGCAGATGATCTCGAACGCCTTGGTGACCGCCTCTTCGCTGGCGGAACCGCCCACGTCGAGGAAGTTCGCCGGCTGCTGTCCGTAGTGGGCGATGATGTCCATCGTCGCCATCGCCAGACCCGCGCCGTTCACCATGCACCCGATGTTGCCGTCGAGCTTGATGTAGCTGAGGCCGTACTTCGCGGCTTCGATCTCGCCGGGATCCTTTTCCGCGTCGGGATCGCCGCCGGTTTCCTTCTGGCGGTACAGCGCGTTTTCATCGATGATGATCTTGCAGTCGAGCACCACGAGGTCTCCGGCCTGGTTGACCGCCAACGGATTGATCTCCAGCATGGCGCAGTCGGTTTCGACGTAAACCTTGTACAGCGCGCGTGCAATGTCGGCGAATTGCGCGGCCTGCGCCTCCGTCAGCCCCAGAAATTCCGCCGCCGTCCTCAGCAACGCGTCATCGGGACCGCTTTCCCACGAAGGCCAGAGCTTGAGCACCTTCTCGGGCGTTTTCTCGGCCACTTCCTCGATGTCCATGCCGCCCTCGGGGCTGAGGATGAACACGATGTTCGCCTTGGCGCGATCGAGCGTGATCGCAAAGTACAGTTCACGCGTCACCTGGCTGAGCTCTTCGAGCAGCACGGCTTCGATGCGGACGCCTTCCGGACCCGTCTGGTGCGTGACCAGCGTCATGCCGATCATCTGTTCCGCCACGCCCGCCGCCTCGACCGCGCTGCGAAACACCTTGACGCCGCCGGCCTTGCCGCGACCGCCGGTGAAGGCCTGGGCCTTGGCGACCCCTTCCTCACCTCCCAGCGCGTTGAGCGCGGCGGGCACCTCGGAGGCTGAAAAAACGACCTGGCTGCGCGGCACGGGAACCCCCGCCTTGCGCAAAAGGCCCTTGCCTTGATACTCGTGCAATTTCATGCCGGTGTGACTTTCTGAACGATTGGAAATGCAGGTTCCGGAACGGACGCTGTGCGGACCCTAAAAATGCTTAATGTCGGGGAGCGCATCAATAAATGAAAGACAGGGCGTGTGGGGGGTGAAGCGCTGACGCGGGCTTCAGGAAGGCCCCCGGGAAGAGGGGAAGGAAGAGTGTCGAGGAATGCCGGGTGAAAGGCGTGCGAGGGTGCGGGCCCCCGGTGCGCGCCCGCCGGGAGAGGGCCGCGTCACGGCCGCGGTGACCCGCGGGATCACTTCAAGACGGGACAGCCGAAGCGGGGCTTCAGGTAGTGCCCCGCCGGCAGTTCCTGGAAGGGCGAAACGCGGGCCTGAACCATCAGCTTCAGGTTGGAATGCCGCAGGCTGTTCACCAAGGCGCCTTGCGCCGTATGCAGAACGCTCATGATGGAACACCCCGAGGCATCCGCACAGTTTTCAGGATGCGTCAGGCAATCCATCAGGTTGATGGGCCCTTCCGCCGCCTCCACGATCTCGAGGATGGAGATGGCCTCCGGCGCCCGGGCCAGGCGCAAGCCGCCTCCGGGGCCCGGCGAAGCCTTGACCAGCCCCTGGCGGGACAGGCGGGCCATGATCCCGCTCAGGAACCGCAAGGACAAGCCGGAATCGGCCGCCAGCACCGGCACGGAGACCGGCGCGACCGTTTCGTCACGCCCGGCCGCTTCGTAATACCGCCGCGCCAGGTTCTGCATGGCGCGCAGGGCATAGTCGGTTTTACGGGTGAACTTCATGGTTCCCAGAAGATAGGAAGTGAACGGGGCGCCGGGCTCCGCATGCGGGACGCGGCGCATTTCCGCCCTGCGCCTGGGGCTGACCGGTTATTTCCGGTACATGACCTCGATCTTCGAGGCATACTTCGCTTCCACGATATGACGCCGGAGCTTCAACGTCGGCGTCAACTCTCCCCTTTCGATCGTCGGCGGAGCATCGGCCAGCGAGAAGCGCTGCACCTTCTCCCAGGAATCCAGATGGCGGTTCACCTCGTCGACAAGGGACGCATACCGTTCCAGCACCGGTTGCGAACGGAGGAACGACCCCGCGACCACGGTCCCCGTTTCCTGGGACAGCTCGTTGCGCCACGCCAGCAGCTTGTCGAAATCGGGATAGATCACGGCCGTGACGTAAGGGCGCCCTTCCGCGATCACCACCGCCGCTTCCACGAGAGGATGCGCCATCAGGGCTTGTTCGATGGGAAGGGGTGCGACCATTTTTCCATTCGCGGTCTTGAACAGTTCCCGCTTGCGTCCGATGAGGGTGAGATACCCTTCTTCATCCAGGCGGCCGAGGTCGCCGGTGTGCAACCATCCCTCCACGAGGGTTTCCCGCGTCGCATCCGGGCGCCCGTAATAACCGCGCATCACATTGGGACCCCGCGCGAGCACTTCACCATCCGGCGCCAGCCGGATCTCCACCCCCGGAAACGCCTGTCCCACGGTGCCCAGCTTGCGGTGTCCGGGATAATTGGCCGTCAGGACGGGCGCGCTTTCCGTTTGTCCGTAGCCTTCATACACCTCGATCCCGATGTTGAGGAAGAACCGGGCGATACGGGGATCGAGCGGGGCGCTGCCGCAGATCACCAGCCGCAACCGCCCACCCATGCGGGTCCGGACCTGGCTGTACACCAGCCGGTCGTACAGGTGATCCTGCCACGTTGCCGGAGCCCCTTCCGGTTTTTCCGCCGCACGGCGCAGCGCCGTCCGGGCCAACCTGCCGGCGAGTCCGCCCTGGTTCCGGGCGTTGGTCATGATGAGGTCGGACGCCTTCTGCAGAAAGCGGGGAACCACGGTCAACAGGGTGGGGTTGAGATCACGCAGGTCCGCGCCCGCCAGTTTGGGGTCTTCGGCGAACGCCAGGCCGACGCCGGAGGCCAGATAGAAATAGGACACCATGCGTTCGAACACGTGCGTGAGCGGCAGAAACGACAGGGCACTGTCGGTGGGCTGCAAGGGAAAGCGCAGCCGGGCGGCCTGGATCTGGCTGACCAGGTTGGCATGGGTCAGCTCGACACCTTTGGGCTGGCCCGTGCTGCCGGACGTGTAAATCAACGTGGCGGGATCGTCCGGCTTCACGGCGCGGGCGCGCGCATCCCAGAGGGACCGCATTGCCCGGGAACCGTCTTCCTCCCCGGAGTCATCGTCATCACCGGAATCGTCGGAGGTGATCAGGCGCGGCGAGAGGACGAGGATGCGCACGTCGTCGCCGCACAAGGGCCGAAACGTGTCGCGCAGTTCGCGCGAACCGACGATGAGGATCCGCAGTCCCGAATCCGCGATCTGATGACGCAAGGTCGCGCGGGCGGCGTTGGGGAACATGGGTACGGTCACGCCTCCGGCGCCCAGGATGGCCAGATCGGCCATCAACCAGAACGGCGAGGAGTCGGCGGACAGGCCGACCGCATCCCCGGGCTTGAGCCCGAGCCCGATCAGGCAGGCGCCGGCCCGGCGCACGCTGTCGAGAAACGTGTGCGACGGAATCTGACGCCACCGGCCCCGGCGCTTGTAGGCCAGGGCGGCCGGGTTCTGATGGATTGAGCCCGTGTACAACGCGAGCCCGGACAACGTGGAAAAAGGAAACGTCATGAGCGGGATCCGTCGAAAAGGAAAGGAGGGCTGTCGCCTGCGGGATGATCCGGGTTGTCTTCGGGGTCGGTGATGTCGGCATCGCCGGGATCGCGCCAGGACGCGGGGATCGTCTTGCCTGACCTGGCGCCCAGCTTGCGGATGGATTCCACGCGCGAGACCAGGTTGCCCTTGCCGGACGCCAGCTTGGACCGCGCGTCCGTGAAGGTTTCCTGCGCCGTGCCCAGCGCCTTCCCCACCTTGTCGAGATCCCCGAGGAAGCCCACGAACTTGTCGTACAAGGCCGTCGCCTGACGCGCGATTTCCCGCACGTTGCGGTTCTGGTGCTCCTGCTTCCAGATGCTGGCCACGGTGCGCAGGGTGGCCAGCAACGTGGAAGGAGACACGATCACGATGTCGCGGGCGAACGCCGCCTGGAACAAGCCTGGATCACGCCGGGACGCCTCGATAAAGGCGGGTTCCACGGGCATGAACAGGAACACGAAATCCACCGAATTCAGGGCATGCAGTTCCTGGTACTTTCGGGCCGACAACTGGTCGATGTGCACGCGGACGGACTGGATGTGCGCCTCCAGTTGTGCCTCCGCGGTCTCGGCGTCGGGCGCGGCGCAGTAACGCTCATACGCGACGAGCGACAACTTGGAATCGATGACGAGGTGACGGTTGTCCGGCAGGTCGATGACGACATCGGGACGCTGCAGGCCGTCTTCACCGGCATACGCCGGCTGCACCCTGTACTCCCGACCCTTTTCGAGTCCCGAACTCTCCAGGACACGCTCCAGCACGAGCTCGCCCCAGTGTCCCCCCTTGCGGTTTTCACCCTTGAGCGCCTGCGCCAGATTGCGCGCCTCAAGACTGAGACGCTGGTTCATGCCCAGTAATCCCTCGATCTGCGTTTTCAGCTGCACATGCTGGTCGCGCCCTTCCTTGTGGGTATCCTCGACCTTTTTTTCGAAGTCGCGGATCCGCTCCTTCAGCGGAAACAGGATGGCCTCCAGGGTTTCCGTATTGTGTCGCGAAAACGTCTTCCCCTTCTCGTCCAGGAACTCGGAGAGTTCCCGGCGGAGCGCTTCGCGCATCGCCGGCTCCCGCCCCCGGATCTCGCGCAGTTCGGACTCCAGCCCCGCGTTGCGCTTCTCCGCGTCCGCCAGGTCGCATCCCGCGGAGTCGACGCGGGCGCGCAACGCGGCGACCTCCGCTTCGAGAAGCGGGACGCGCGCCGCGGTCGCCTCGAGCGCGCCCTTGCGGACCTGAACGTCGCGGAATGCGTGCGCCGCGTCATCGAGCCGCTGCTCGGCGACCGCCAGACGCTTTCCGAGGTCTTCCGCGCGCTCCTTCAGGGCCGCCGCCGCCGTCGCGGCCTCCATTTCCGCCTCACGACGCCCCTGTCGCCACGCCGCGCGGACGGCCCGACGGGACCACACCACGCCCGCGACCGCGGCGGCGGCGGCCACAAGGATGGAAACAAAGAGGGTGGCGGACATGGTGGTAAAGATGCACTTCCCGGACGCGGGTGCGCGTCAGAACGTCTTTTTGATGCGGGTGTCGGCCGGCTTCACGTCCTCCGCAGGCAGTGACGGCTGCGCGGGATCCTCTCCCGCCGGACGACGATGCAGCAAGTGCTGCAGGGGATTGCACCCGCCGGGCTCATGCCCCGCGATCACGTAATCGGTCACCGGAGAGGGACAAAAGAATTGCGCCCGCAATCCGGAGGTGGCGCAATACGTCACCTCGACGACGCCTTCGGGACGGGGGAAATCCAGTCGGGGCTCATCCTTGACGGCCGCATTCATCACGTCGATCCACAGCGGGACGGCATTGGCCGAACCGGTATGTCCGGGGCCCATGGGCGTATGATCATCCAGTCCCACCCAGACTCCCAGGGTGTATTGCTTCGTGAAACCCACATACCACGCATCGGTGAACTCATTGGTCGTACCGGTCTTGCCGCCCGAAGGGTGCCTGAGTCCGGAGGCCCACACCGCCGCCGCCGTGCCGCGGATGTTGACGTCCCGCAACATGCTGGTCATGATCCAGGCGACCTCCGGGCTCAGCACATCGTCACGGCGCGGGGTGTGACGGTACAGCTCCTTGCCGTTGCGGTCGCGCACGCGCTCCACGAAATACGGTTCGGCGCGCGTCCCTCCGTTGGCGAAGACGGTATAGGCCGAGGTGATCTCCAGCAATGTCGACTCGCTTGATCCCAAGGCCAGCGACGGCACCGCGTTCACGCGGTTCCGGAATCCGGCGCGCCGCGCCAGCGCGACCACGTTGTCGAGCCCGTACTTCAGGGCCACTTCCACGGCCGGAAGGTTTTGCGAACGGTAGAACGCCCGACGCATGGGCATGCGGCCCTCAAAGCCGGGCTCGAAATTCCCCGGTTCCCAGACCTTGGTGCTGTCCGCGGATTCGGGAATGGAGATCGGCTGGTCATGCAGGATGTCCGCCGGGCTGGCGCCCCGCTCAACCGCCGTCGCGTACACGAACGGCTTGAACGCCGAACCGGGCGAGCGCACGGCCTGGATCGCGCGGTTGTACTTGGACCGGTCGAAGTCCTCCCCCCCCACCATCGCGCGGACCGCGCCCGTGGAGTTTTCGATGAGGACGAGCGCGGCCTGTGGCCGCTGGTAGCGAAACTCGCGCGGAAAGCGCCGGTTGATCACGGCGAGTTCCGCCTGGGTGGCGCCCTGGGGGTTGAGGGAGTCGCGCACGAAGCGGCCATAATAGCGGTCCCAATGACGCAGAAGGGTGTCCAAGGGGATGTTCAGCCGCTTCGGCAATCCGTAGGCGGCTGCCGTCCGGCGCTGCATGCGCTCGCGGATGCCGGCGAGTCTCAGCACGAGCGCGCTGTCCGCCACGTGTTGCAGCGCCGAGTCCATGGTGACCTCCACCGCGCCGCCCATGTTGTACACGAACTCGTCGCCCCAACGACGACTGAGGAATTGCCGGATGTGTTCGGTGTGGTACGGCCCGAGATTGGAAGGCGCCCGCCAGACCTGCGTGCCCAGCGGCGCCTCCACTTCCTCGCGGAACTCCCCGCGGGTCAAAAAGCCGGCGCGGCGCATGGCGCCGAGCACCACGTTGCGGCGGATCCGGGCCGCCTCGGGGTTGACGTCGGGACGGTAGGCTTCGGGTCGCTGCAGCAACCCGGCCAACAGGGCGTATTGCCCGGTCGTCAGGGAGTCCAGGGGTTTGTTGAAGTAGCGTTCCGAGGCGGCCACGAAGCCGTAGGCCCCGCCGCCGAGATACACGTGGTTGAAATAAAATTCGAGGATTTCCTGCTTCGTGTAACTGCGCTCGATCTGGATGGCCAGCAGGATCTCGCGCGCCTTGCGTCCGATGCTGCGTTCCGGCGTCAGGAAGAGGTTCTTCGCCAACTGCTGGGTGAGGGTCGAGGCGCCGCGCGCGCGGCCCCCGAACACCGCCGGCAGCAGCGCCGAAGGATACGCCGTCAGGTCGACGCCCCAGTGCTGGCGGAACGAACGGTCTTCCACCGCGATCACGGCCCGCTTGAGCTGCTCGGGCAACTTCTCCTCCGACATCCAGATGCGGCGCTGGATGTAGAACTCATGGACCAGCTTGCCGTCCTTGCCCGTGACCCGCGTAATGTATCCCGAATTCAGTCTCTCCAGCGGATCGAGCGCCGGCAGCGACAGCGAGAAGTACGCGAACATGCCGACCACGCCGAGCAGCGCGACCGTCGTGAGCAGCAGGAAAGCCTTCAGCCACGAAAGAAAACGGGCCCGGTAAGGAGCCTTCCGCAATTCCCCTGCAAGGGCCTTGCCCCATCCGGCCAGGCCGCGCCCCAGGGTTTTCAGGGCTTTCCCGATCAACGTTCCGATTTTTTTCAGCATTGAAGAAAAATGTAGGGAAAAACCGATGAAATTCCTGAGGGCTTTGTTATACTTTCGTGCCCGTCGCAGGCGTGGCCAAACTGGATAAGGCATCTGACTACGAATCAGAAGATTCCAGGTTCGAATCCTGGCGCTTGCACCACTCTTGAAGCTCCCGAGGTCTCCTCGGGAGCTTTTTGATTTGCTGCAGATTCCCGATACCTCCCGGGGAGTCCTGAGGTTTCGTGCCGCGCCCGTCCGGCGCCCCGGTTCCGCCATCCGGGGCGCACGCGGGGCTGCCTCACGGGAATCCGTCTTTGGGCGCCCGATTTTTTGTGTCCGACAGGCGCCATCCCCGCGTCAGGACGCATTTTTCCGCGCCCCCTCAAGTGTGTATACTTGAACCATGAACCTCGATGGCATGGCCTCCGTACTTCTCGAAAAACTCAAGGGCATCGCGCAAACCGATACCGTGGTGGGCGCGCCCATCCAGGCGGAAGGCGTCACGCTCATCCCCGTATCCCGTGTGTCCGTGGGGTTTGGTCTCGGCGGCGCGGCCAGCAAGGGTGAACTGGCTGGTTCGGGCGGAGGCCTGACCGTTGAACCCATCGCCTTCGTGGTGGTGCAGAGCGAGGACGTCAAAATCGTCAGCCTCACGCGCGACAAGGACGTGTTCGCAAAAGCGATCGATCTCGTGCCCGAGGTCCTCTCGCTGCTCAAAAAAGACAAGTAACCGACAGGCTCCGCCGTACGCGCGCAACCGGCGACCTGCCCGGCGCCGCGACGCCGTTTTGTTACATCCTGCCGCATGAGCACCCCCGCCACACCCACCCACGACCAGGCCGCCGCCCTCATCCGCTCCAGGGTCCGGAACATTCCCGATTTCCCCAAACCCGGCGTCCTCTTCCGCGACATCACGGCCGTATGGAAGCATTCCGATGCGTTCCGTGCCTGCATGGATGTCTTCATGGAGCATTATTTTCCGGGGGGGAACGCGGCGCCCACCGAGGGTCCGGCGAGCCGGGGCGCCGCGGGTGCGGCCCGCCCCGACCTCATCGTGGGCATCGAAAGTCGCGGCTTCGTGGTCGGCTCCGCCTTCGCGGGCCGATGCGGGCTGGGTTTCGTGCCCATCCGGAAGCGGGGCAAGCTTCCGGCGGAAGTCCACTCGCATGAGTACGAACTCGAGTACGGCACCGACTGCGTGGAAATTCATACCGATGCCATTGAACCGGGGCAGTCGGTGGTCGTGATGGACGACCTGCTCGCCACCGGGGGAACCTTGCTGGCCTCCCTCGAGTTGTTGAAACGCGTGGGCGCGCACGTGATCGGGTGCGCCGTGGTGATCGACCTTCCCGACCTCGGCGGCAGCCGCCGGATTCGCGACACCGGCGTGCCGGTGTTCTCCATCCTCGAATACCCCGGACATTAACGGCCTTCGACGACCTTCGACAGCCTCCCGCCGCCTGCGCAGCGTACGAGGACCACCTTGTCGCGCGCTGCGCAGGCCTCCCCCCTCCACACATTCACCGCGGCGTGACCCGGCCCCCCTCATCCCCGTCCTCCCGTTCCTTGTAAACTGCAGATGACTCTGGAAAGGAGTCACATGATCCCGTGATGACGGATTTTGCGGCACGTTTTGCAAAGGTCTTTGGCGCAGGATTTACGTCAATCGTTACTTCTCGTTATCAAATTGTATCAGACCCGGTTTCGCGAGGGGGAATCCTGTAGACTGATTCTCAGGAGGTCCCCATGAACAACAAAATCATCACAACCATCTTCGCTCTCACCCTGGTCACCTTTGTGGCGCCCGGCGTCGCACGCGCCGACGGCCTGATCCTGCGCGGCGGCCTGAACCTTTCAGACGCCGCCACCGACCCGTCCATCGACGCGGACAACCAGGAATACCGCCGCGGCCTGAACCTCGCCTTGCTGGCGGAAGCCGGTAACGGTCCGGCCCGACTGGTCGCCGGCGTGGGTTATGAAAACCGCGGCATCGGCGTGACCACCTCCCTGGCCGACGCGACGCTTCGGCTCGACTATGTCACCATTCCGGTCATGTTGTCCCTCGGAACCGTTCCCGAAATGGGAAGCGGCTGGATGCCGCGCCTGTTCGTGAACGTGGGTGTCGAACCGGCGTTCCTGATCTCATCCAACGGATCGCTTGAAGACTACGACTTCGACATCGACGCCGAACGGTTCGACTTCGGACTGCGGGGCGAAGCGGGCGTGGAAATCCCCGTGTCTGAGACCGCCGGCATCGTGCTGGGGGCCGGCTACAGCCGCAGCGTGACCAATGCGTCCCAAGACGACGATCTCGAATGGTACAACCGCAACATCCAGATCTTCGGGGGCGTGAAAGTGGGCATGTTCTAGGTCCGGAGCGCGCGCGGCGGATGTCGTACCCGTCCGCCCGATGACCCGCGGTTCCGCAAGCCCCCAAACGCACGCGGAACCGCTTCTCCGGTCCGGGCGTCACGCGCTCACGCGCGTGGCGCCTTCCTTGTGTCTCTTTGTGTCTCGTTGTGTCCCCGCTCCCCGCACGGTGGACACATCAACCGGCACCGAGGCCCCACTCCGGCGACGGCCTGTGCCGCCGGACATGCGCCCGCCGGGTCTACACAACCCGGTTCGGGAGCTCGCCGGGGTCATGGATCACGCCTGACGGTTATGTATCGTTGCGGGATGCCTGACCCTTTTGCCACCCCTGCGGGCGCGTCCGTCCGCCCCGAACCGTTCCACGCACCCCGACGCCACGTCATCATCGGCGCCATGACCGAAGAAGTCGAGGAATTCCTCGCGCATGCCCGCGTGACGCGCGTGGTGGATCGCGGGGCCTTCCACGTGCACGAAGCCGTGATGTGCGACGTGCCCGTCGCGGTCATCAAATGCGGCGTGGGCAAGGTGTTCGCGGCCATGATCACGCAGCATGTGATCGACGCCTACGCGCCGCGCGCGGTGATCTCCACCGGCGTGGCCGGCGGCCTTTCGCCCGCGCTGTCGATCGGCGACGTGGTGGTCAGCCGCGACTGCCTGCACCACGATCTCGACACCAGCGCATTGGGATTCCCGCGCGGGCGCATCCCCTATACCGACTACCGGTTTTTCGCCGGAGACGACACCCTCGTGCGCCTCGCGGTGGCCGCCGACCTGGGCGACAGAACCCACAGGGTGGTGGCGGGGCGCATCCTCACCGGCGACCAGTTCATTCACGGCGACCGCGCGACCACGCACGCCTACCTGACGGACGAATTGAAGGGCGACGCGGTGGACATGGAAAGCGCGGCCATCGCGCAGGTGTGCACGGTGAACACCACGCCGTTCGTGTCGGTGCGCACGCTTTCCGACATGGCCGACGGCAGCGCGGATGTGGACTACATGAAGTTTTTGCCCGAGGTGGCGAACAATTCGTTCCACATCGTGAAGGCGGTGCTGGAGGGGGTTCGGGGGTAAGAGGGGGTTGACGGGCACTTTGAGAGTTGACGCGCAGGCAGGCCTCTGCCCAGTGCCCGGGTGAGGATGACCTCCGGGCGTCCGCCTGCGGCGGAAGATCCTCACACATGTCAGCCCCGCGAATCATTGCCCTTTCCATATCGTTCCCACCATCGTGCCGGATTATTGACGATATAGCGACGTACACGCTCCAGTTCAGCATCGTCGTGAATCACCCTGTCGTAGTATTCCCGTTGCCACACCCTGACTCCAGGTGTCACACGAATCTGGTTCACCTGTTTTGCGATGTTCATCCGGAAATATCCGATGATTTTGGGAACCAACATTTTACGACGTCTCTGTCGATATTCGATTGTTGCCTGTACATCCTGTGACCGCAGGGGTTTTCGTAGGTGGGATTATTTGGCCTACGGCCTCATGCCTTCGGCACATGAATCCCACCTACGATTGTCCGCCCATCCCGATCGATCATGATGATGCCATGTACGTGGTCTGGCATCACCACAAAGGCATCAATACAAACACCCGGGTACCGTTCGGGAATATCGTTCCAGATTTTTTCCACGATGCGACCGAACGGGTTCAGCACCATGTTCCCATCTATAATCTTGCCGAAAAGATGTTCTCGCTCCTGAACGTTCAGCGTGATGAAATAGGCCGCCACAGAACTTTAATCCCACGCCTGAAGCCGCAGAGAAGAATGCTTACGACGGATAAGACAAGACATCCGAATAACATAAATGCGGAAACAGATCGTAAACCAATGACCCGTGACGGAAATCACATCCAGGTCAAAAAATAAGACCGCAACCCCAAAAGGCCTTCACAAAACCTTCTTCGAAAACCTTTGGCACAAAAAAGGCCGGGGTCGCTTGCGCTTCCCCGGCTTCAGAACATCACACCCTGTGTGCCTTACAATCCAGCCTGGATTCCCGCCTACGCGGGAATGACGGAATCGACTCACTCTCCCAAAATACCAGAGAGCGAGCTGCAAGGGATCTCGTTTACCCCAACCGCTTCTTCAACGCGTCCCGAACCTCATCCGCGTTCGCCGAACACTTGATGATCGGGTTCGCATAGGTCGACTCCACGCCGGCCAGCTGCTTCTCGTGGTACTTCGTCTTGAACTCCGAGAACTTCAGCCCGTGCGCCGTCGAGACGATCACGACGCGTTCATTCGCGTCGATCTTCTTCGCCGCGACCATCTGCTCCAGCGCCCCCAGGGCCACGCCCGTGTGCGGATCACAGTACAAGCCCGTGAGATCGGCGCGGTGCGCGGCGTCGGCGAGCTGCTGCTCGGTGACTTCGTACACTTCACCGTTGTACGCCTTGAGGATCTTCACCGCGCGGTCGTAGCTGACCGGGTTGCCGATCTGGATGGCCGAGGCTTCGGTCTTCTGCGCCTGCACCGGCTCGAGCTTGTCGAACCCGCGCTGGTAGGCGCGGAACAGCGGGTTGGCGTTGGCGGCCTGCGCCACGACGATGCGCGGCTTGCGCGTGATCAGGCCGAGTTCGAACATCATGTCGAAACCGCGACCGAGCGCGGAGACGTTTCCCAGGTTGCCGCCGGGGATGATGATCACGTCGGGCACTTCCCACCCGAACTGCTGGCAGATCTCGAAGCTGATGGTTTTCTGGCCTTCGATGCGCAGCGAGTTCATCGAGTTGGCGAGGTACAGCGACGTGTCCTGCGTGACTTCCTGCACGATCTTCATGCAGCCGTCGAAATCGGTGTCGAGCGAGATCACCACCGAGCCGTTGGAGATGGGCTGGATGAGCTGCGCCACGCTGATCTTGCCGCCGGGCAGGAACACCACCGAGGGAATGCCCGCCGCCGCGCAATAGGCCGCCAGCGCGGCGGACGTGTCGCCCGTGGAGGCGCACGCCACCGCGCGGATCGGCACGCCGAGCTTGCGCATGCGGTTCACCTGCGACACCAGCACGGTCATGCCCAGATCCTTGAACGACCCTGTGTGGCTGTTGCCGCACAGCTTCACCCACAAATCCTTGAGGCCGAGCTGTTCGCCCAGACGCTTGGCGTAGAACAGGTTGGTCCAGCCTTCGTTCAGGGAGACGATGTCCTCGTCGGCGATGCCGGGGAGCACCCATTCCTTCTTGCCCCAGATGCCGGACGCGTAAGGCCACTGGTGCGAGCCGCTGCGGGCCTCGAACAAGGCCTTCCACTCGGCGGCGGATTTTTGACGCAGGGCGTCCATGTCGTGCTCGACCTCGAGCAGGCCGCCTTCGGCGTCGCGGTAGATCACCTCGTCGAGCGAATGGGTCATTTGCGTCCGGGTACCCCGGAACTGTGCGGAAAAGGGATGGGAAGCGGCGTTCATGGGGGTTCAAGGTAGGAAAACAGGGGTTTCAAGGCACCACCTGTGTATATTTCCCGCCTCTTTTGTTCCGGTCGTTCCGACCCCGTTTCCCACCCTTGCCCACGGTCTTCATGAAAATCAGTCTCTCCCGGGCGCGCGCCCTGACTTACGCGTCATTCATGGCCGGGCTGGGCCTGTTGTTCGCCGCCTGCGGACAGGAACCCGGCCGCACCGGACTCGATTACCTCGATTCCGAGGGCGTGCGCATCGCCGCCCCGCTGTATCACCTCAGCCTCAGCGACCTCCCCGTCGACAGCGTGTTCGGCACCGAGGTCCCCCTCAACCACTACGGTGAGTCGCTGCTGGTGGTCGGGCGCGAAGACCATTACGTGGCCCGGGCCCGCATGGGCTTCCAGATCAGCACCCAGCCGCAGCGCGACAGCCTCCGGAACGGCCTGTTCCTGCGCCTGACCGCCCTGCCGATCTCCACCAACAACGACTCGGTCAGCAGCCAGTACGTGCGCGTGGGCCGGAACTACCTGCGTGAGTCCGCGCGCGGTTTCGACTCCCTGCGCGTCCTCGTGGAAGCCTACTCCCTTCCCGATAGCGGCCGCTTCGGCGATTCGCTGATCCGCCAGCATCGTCGCATCCTCAACACGCCCGCGCCGTTCTCCACGCTCGAACCGGCGCGCCGCACGCGCGACACCATCACCATCTACCCCTCCCGCGCGTACCCGGACTCCGGCACCGTGCAGGACACCTCCCAGGCCGGCGCCCTCCCCCACCTGCAGGCGCGCCTGCTCAATACCACCGACAGCACCCGCCGTTGGGTCGTCTTCGTGGAGCTCTCGCCGCTCACGCCCTCCGACTCGGGCATGTTCCGCTTCATCGCCCAGGCCGGCGGCCGTTCGGAGCTCGACATCCGCCGCTACAACTCGGGCCTGTGGGCTGGCCGCTACTCCGCCGACAGCCTCGCCGTGGGCACGTTGATCAAGCCCTATGTGGGAACCATCGGGTCCAACACCTACAAGCCCGCCACCAATTACGACTACCGCTACACAGGGCCGAACACCAACACCCTGCTGCACGGCATCGCCCGCGGCGTGCATCTGCGCATCAACCGCGACACCCTCATCAACCGCATCCGCCTCAAGCTGAACGCGCTCGACCCCGAACGCCCCACGCTCGGTGACGACTACCTCGGCACGAACCCGACCGGCCACTTCGACCGCCGCTTCTTCGTGCCCTACGCCGAAATGCGCATCCCCGTCGACACCGCCGCCACGCGCGTCGCCGGCCCGTTCGCCCTCGACCTCTCCGTCACCTCCGACGTCGACAGCCTGGGCCTCGACACCGCCGCCTTCCGCGACGACCTGACGCTCGCGGCGGGCTCCGACAGTCTCGTGCTGCCCGTGTACGGCGGCATCGGCAACGCGCGCATGGACAACCTCGTCGTCCGGTACCGCGCGCACCCCCGCGACACCGCGCTGCGCCAAATCCTCACGCACTGGAAGGGCGCCCCCACCGTCACCGACACCTTCGTCACCGAAGCCGACGGACGCCACCGCGAACTCACGCTGTCGCGCCGCACCGGCTGGCTCCGTCCCGCGGTCCTCAGCGTCAAGCCCTCGCCCGCCGTCCTGCGCATCGAGGTTTACTTCAACGCGAGCGCCGTGGAAGAACCGCGCGACATCCTCGACAGTCTCGGGAAACCGTTCACCGCCAGCCGCGAGCTCGCCGGCCGTTACTACCGCCCGGGCGCCGACTCCGTCAAGGTGCGGGTCACGCGCGGCGTGCGCACCCTGTTCAACCGCAACTACGCCACCGGCACCGGCATCGCGCCCGACATGTTCCTGCGCACCGTCGAGCGCCGCGTGTACGACACCACACGCGTGCCGGGCACGACCTACCCCTACCAACTCGTGGTCTACCCGGTCACGGGTGAAATCGAATTCAAGCGGGCCACGGGCGGGCGTCTCGAAGTCGGACTTGAACTGTACCTGTATCCCCTGGAGGCCGGACGATGAGCCCCCGTCATACCGCGCTGTCACAACCTGCAGGCTTTTTCGGGGGGACGGCGGACACCCGCCGAACGCCGGGTGTCCGGGTTCACGCCCTCGTCGGCGAAACCCTCCGGGCGGCCGGGGCCGCGGCCCTCCTGGTCACGCTGGCCCTCGCCCCGGCCCGCGCTGAATTCTCTCCGCTGTCAATGCACCCCGAAGGACACGGCATGCCCACCGCCATGATGGGCTCGCGCGAGCGCGCCCTGGGCGAAGGCGGCCTGGCCGCCGTGACGGGCAAGGGTTTCTACTTGCCCAACGTCAGCCGCAGCGCCTTCCATAACCGCACCGTCTTCATCGCCACGATCGAACAGGACGTGGATTGGCTCCGTGACGACGCGTCCTCCACGCGTCAGGCCACCAATGCCTTTCCCACGCTGGGCACCCTGATCAAGACGAAGAACTTCGGAACCTTCGGCGCCTATTACCAGCAAAGCCATTTGCGCCGCTTCGAGGTCTACGTGCCGCAAAGCGGCCCCCGCCCCGAAGCGTCGTATCTCGCCGAGGGCGGCATGTACGTGCTGGGCGTCAGCTGGGCCTATGCGCCCGTCTCCTGGCTGGGTTTGGGCGTCTCCCAGAACCTGAGCCTGGGCCGCAGCCGTTTCATCCGGCCGGTCGACTTCACCGGCATCGCGCCGCCCGAGGCGGACAACCTGATCGACACCACCCTGGAAACCAGCACGCAGGGCAGCTACCCGTCCGTGTCCCTCACGCTCCGTCTGCCCGGCAACCTGGATCTTGCCGCGTCCTACACCCACTCCGCGACGCTGGACGTCGAACGCACCCAACGCACCAACACGCTGGGCTCCGACCCGCTGCCGGATACCACCGGTCACTTGCCCAAAATCATCGGGGTGGGGGCCGCCTGGACCCCTGACCGTCGTCAAACCATCGCCGTGGACGGCATTTACGAATCGTGGTCGGGCGGCGGCTACCTGAACCCGGCCTGGCAGGTCAGCGCCGGGTACGAGTTCAGGGGCTCGGAGAGCCCGTTTGACAACCTCCTTGAGCGGACCGCCTGGCGCGCCGGGGCCGGTTACAAGGTTCATTACCTGCGGGAGGTCCCCGAACTCTTCGCCACCGCCGGCTTCGGCATGCCCCTCGGCCCCCGCGGGCACCAGCTCGATTTCGCGGTCAAGTATGGACATCGCAGCTTCGATGGTAATACCTTTTTCGCAGAAGACTACGTGAAGCTCTCAGCCTCCGTCGTGGGGGTCAGCGTGTGGGGACAACCGGTCCGCAAACGCAGATAGGCACGTAAACAAAGGGGTGGTGACGATGAGTACTCCCAGGCGCGCTTCCGGCAAATCCGGTAAAGCCACTCCCACCCCCAAATCGCCCGCCAAGGCCGCAGACAAGCCGGCAAAGCCAGCAAAGGCGGCAAAGGCTGCACCGGCGGCGGGAAAAACCGCAGGGAAACCAGAAGTAAAAGCGGAAGACAAAACCGCCCAGCCAGCGGCGGCGCGCGTTGCGAAAAAGGTCGCGCAGAAGGTCGCGCAGAAGGTCGCGCAGAAGGTCGCCAAAAAAGTGGCGCAGGCCGCCCGCGTCGTTTCCCGTATCGTCACGAAGAAAAAGGTCGCAACCCAAAAACCTGTCGGGCGTGATGCCCCGGCTTCCAAGAGGACGCGCAAGGGTACTGGCACGAATGGTCCCCCCGGCGCCGACAAGAATGGTCCCGGGAATCTTCCCGCGCGTACATCCCCAAAGGAGACGGCCTCCAAAACCGCCTCCGCGCCGCGGGCGGCGAAGAAGGTCGGCCACGTCCCTGAAAAAGCCCTTGGGAAAACGGCCACAACATCTTCCCGCGCGAAATCCCCCCGGGCTCTCCCCAAAGCGGGCAAGGCGGCCCAGGCCGGCAAGCCCGCCAAGACAGACAAGACAAACAAGGCCGCCAAGACAGGCAAGGCGGCCCTCATCCCGGCTGACACGCCCAAGACCACCCGGAAGGCACGTCGTCCGACGTCGTTCACGCCACGGGATGTCGAGCGGTCCTATGGGTTTTCGCCGGAGACGCCCGAGCTCCCGGCCGCCTACGGCGAAGACCGCCTCGTGTTGATGACGCGGGATCCTGAGACCCTGTTCGCCTACTGGGAAATCACGCCCGCCCGCAAACGCGAAGCGGAAAAAGCCATGCGGCGTGGCGAACAGTACCAGGAAGCGCTCCGCATCAACTGGCCGGCGCGAACCATCTTCGAAAACAACTTCGTGATCTTCCCCGTGACGTTCACATCCCGCAAGTGGTATGTCCGCGTTCCGTTTGCGGGGTTGTCCTATCACGCGGACATCGGATGGCTGGGAGATCGCGGCCACTTCGTCCCGATGATAACCTCCAACCTCTCGGACACTCCCGAAAGCTGGGACGCCACGCAACGCCGTCTGCAAGGCTCACGGACGGGCCAGTCCCTGCTCCGCCGGGCCTTGCGGCAGGGTGCACCGCAGGGCTCCTCGGAACAGACACCGGACGCCCGGGAAGATATCCTGGCCGCCTTTCAGGGACCGGGATCGCAGGGTTCCTCTTCCGGAGCCCGCAAGGCTTCCGCCAAGCCGGCGCGACGCGCGGCGGGATAACCCGGAGAACCGACCCGCGACATGGCCTTCCTGAACTTCGTCCTCCACGCACACCTTCCGTTCGTCCGTCACCCCGAGCACGCCCGCTTCCTTGAGGAAGAATGGTTGTACGAGGCGATGACGGAGACCTACATCCCCCTGCTCCTCGAGTTCGACGCCCTGGAAAAGGACAACCTCCCTTTCCGCGTGACCATGAGCCTGACGCCGCCCTTGTGTGAAATGCTGGCGGACGAACTGCTCCAGATGCGGTACGCCAATCATCTGGATCGTTTGCGCGAACTCGCGGAAAAGGAATGCAGCCGTCTCAAGCAGGACGCGGTCCTCGCCCCGCTTGCCGCCATGTACCGCAACCGCTTCGAGGCCTGTCACCTCAAGTTCGAAGCCCTCGGCCGCAACCTGCTGAACGGGTTCAGGCATTACCAGCGTCGCGGGAATCTCGAAATCCTCACCTGCGGCGCGACGCACGGCTTCCTGCCGAACCTCCGCCATTCGCCGCGCGCCGTGGAGGCCCAGCTTGAAGTGGCCATGCGCAATCACCACAAGCACTTCGGTGTGGTGCCGCAGGGAATCTGGCTCGGTGAATGCGGCTATTATCCCGGCCTCGACCGGTTGCTCAAGGATGCCGGACTGCGCTACTTCTTTACCGATACGCATGGCATCCTGCAGGGCGATCCGGTGTCGCCCCAAGGATGTTATGCTCCCGTGGAAACGCCGGCGGGCGTGTTCGCCTTCGCGCGTGATCCCGAGTCGTCCAAGGCGGTGTGGTCCGCGGAAGAAGGCTACCCGGGCGATCCCCGCTATCGCGAATTCTATCGCGACATCGGACACGATCTCGACTTCGACTACATCAAGCCGTACATCCACCCGATGGGCATCCGCACCCAGACGGGCATCAAATATCACCGCATCACGGGCAAGAACGTCGAAAAGGCCCCGTATGTGGAAGCCTGGGCCTTGCAGGCGGCGGAAGAACACGCGGCCAACTTTCTGTTCAACCGCGACCGGCAGGCGGAGTGGCTGGACCCGAAAACACGGGCCCTGCCCGGCAACGCACCCGCCAGCATCGTCTGCCCCTACGATGCCGAGCTGTTCGGTCACTGGTGGTACGAGGGGCCGCGGTTTCTCGGCGCGGTCATGCGCAAGGCGCTGACGGAACCCCATCGGGTCACACTGTCCAGCCCCCGGGACGTCCTGGATCGTCACCCCCACCCCCCCCGGAGCCAGCCGGCCTTTTCCAGTTGGGGCGCCGGGGGGTATGCCGACGTGTGGCTCGAAGGCTCGAACGACTGGATCTATCCGCATTTGCACAAGGTGGCCGACCTGATGCACGACATCGCGAACCTGCCTGAACGCGGAGAACTGGACGTGCGGGCCCGCAACCAGATGGCCCGCGAACTGCTGCTGGCGCAGGCATCGGACTGGGCCTTCATCATGAAGACCGGGACGATGGTGGACTATGCGGTACGGAGGACGCGGACGCATATTCATAACTGTTTGATGCTGAATGAACAGATCCGGAACAACCGGATCGATGAAGGCTTTCTGCGTAACCTGGAACTGACGAATTCCCTCTTTCCCGAGATCGATTATCGCGTCTATCGGGGATAAAATGTCCTCATCAAAAATGCGAGAATGGGCGGTTGAACCTGCTGGGGGCACCGTTTTAGGGCTGTATGGGGCCTTCTCGCGGGATCTTCCGCTTCTTTAACCTGCCCGGCCCGTATTTCCCGGGCGTGAATCGCGTCACGGCCCTACATTGTATGGGCCGTTTTTCAGGGGTGACGTCGCCACCTGCACTGCGGAGTGTGGAGGAGACATGACCTTGAAGACTTTCAGCGTGGCCGCCGTCACCATGACGGCACTGGCCGCCGCCGCTTTCGCCCAGCATCCCGTGTTGCCCAAACGCGTGAACGGCGTGTATGACATGACGACGTGGACCCCCATCGCCATCGGCAGTTGCTTCGGCACAGGCGCCGGCTGCACCACGGTCAACGGGTTCGACTGGCTGTCCGACGGCCGCCTGGTGATCCTGACGACGGACTATCTCGGCCAGGATCAAAAGCCCTACAACCGCGCCCGCAGCAAGGTCTCCATCATCACGAACCCCGGTGCCGCCGGCGCGGCCGTCAAAACCGTTGCGTCACACTTCAAGCAACCCGCGGGCATCGCGGTGGTCAACGACCGCATCTGGGTGGGCGACATGGACACCGTCTACACCATCCCGAACAACGATCCCGCTCCGGCCGACACCACCACCAACCGCACACCTCGCTTCGCCATGCCGTTGTCGACGGATTATAATGGTCATCAGGCACCCTACAACTTCGCCTTCAACAAGGCGACGTGTTCCGGGTTCCCCAACGGGGCCTGCAACCAGCACAATTCCCAATCCCACCATTACCTCTTTACGCCCGTTTACCACCAGGGCAAGTTCTATGCGTCCTACGGCGGAGCCACCGGCAGCGGCAACGGCCTTTCCAACCTGAACGCCTCGTCCTTCTACGCCGGAGCCCTGCTGGTATGGGACAGCACCACCACCAAACTGGACACCATCGCCAACCGGTCTTTGGCGGGGGGTTTTCGTTCACCCAACGGCACCGCCCTGGGGCCGAACGGTTCGATTATTGTGAGCGATCACCAAGGCTCGTATTTGCCCATGAACACGCTCACGCTGTTCAAGGCCGGCTCCCCGCGCATGCAGTTCGGGGGTTACCGCCAGGATCCCGGCTACAGCGCCAATTTCGCCCAAGCGTGGTATGACCGCGGCGCGGCCGATTACGTGCCGCCCCTGGCCATCCACCGCTACAGCCGCTCGCCGCAACACGGATGGGTGGGCATCGGACAGCCCTACTATCTGACACAGGGGGCGTATGCGGGGCAGATCCTGGTCGGCGACATCAACAGCCGCGGGCTGTGGCGCGTTGCGCTGGACACGCTGGCGGACACCACCGGCGCCGAGAACGTGCAAGGGGCCGTGTTCGTGTTCACCCCCGGCGACCAGCAGAACACCCTGGGCACCGGCAATGCGGGCATCAACCGCATCACCCAGGGCCCCGACGGCACCATTTATGCCGGCGCCGGGCGCGGGATCGGCAACTGGGGCAACGGCCCCAGCCAGCACCTGATCTACGTGTTCAAACCCAAAGCCAATTCCACCCAGTTCGAAATCATGAGCATCCGCTCGCTGGCGGACGGCTACGAACTGGTCCTCAACAAAAAGGTCGACCCCGCCAGCGTGAACAAGGTCAAGTTCAAGGTGGGACAACGCAGCTGGGTGCGGCAGGCCGCCTACGGCCTGGGTTTCAAGCCGGACAATTCCAACGGAACGATGAGCGGCGTGCCCGTCTTCACCGACCGGACCATCGACTCGGTCCAGGTTTCGGTCGACAGCCTGCGCATCCGCCTCAAGGTGGCGGGCATCCTGCGCATCAACCAGGAACGCCGCGGCGACAGCGTCACGCACTGGCATACGCGCTTCCTGTTCGACTCCACCCTCTCCGCCGCCGATGGCGAGAAGATCTTCACCACCGAAGCCGACTACGCGCAGAACTGGATCTCCGCACGCGCCTGGAACGGCGGCAGCATCCCGATCGACACCACCACTCCCCCGCCGGACACCACAGACACCACCACGGCGTTGCGCCCGCACATCAACATGCTGTCCAGCCACGTGTGGATCGCCCGCTCTCCGGGTGTGATTCGCGTGAACGTCGACAACATGCGCGCGTCTTACCAGGTCGTCCTGCGGGACCTCTCGGGCCGCGTCCTGTTCCACAGCCGCGAGATTCCCGCCCATGTCCGCGTCACCGACATCAAGTCGCCCGCGGCGACGCAGGGCGTCTATACGGTGGAGGTCAGCAGCGGTCGCGACCGGTACCGGAAGATCGTGACGTTCTGAGCCCGTCGCCGTCCGGACCGGACGACCGACCGCCCCACAGCAGAAAAAACGCACAGAAAAAAGGCCCGCTCCCCATCGGGGGCGGGCCTTTTCACGTGGTCCCGTTGGCCGGGACGTCTAACCCGAGAGCTCTCCGGAGCGTTTCTTCGCCGCGGCGACCGCGCGCTCCACGATTCCGTGGAAGCCTTCCGCCTGCAACACCCCGAGCGCCGCGAGGGTCGTCCCGCCGGGCGAGCACACGCGTTTGGTCCACGTGTCGGGAGTGTCGGAGGAGGTTTCGAGGAGCTTGAGCGACCCCTTGGCGGTTTGCTTCGCAAGCTCGTAGGCCACCTCGCGGGCGAGCCCGGCCTTCACCCCCGCTTCCGTCATGGCTCCCACGAATTCGAACAGGTACATCGGGCCCGACCCCGACACCGCCGTCACCGCGTCCATCTGGTCTTCGGAGACGCGGACGGTGGTGCCTGAAAGACCAAAGATCTCCTCGGTCCATTTCAGCGATTCCTCAGGAACGGCATCCGTTGCGATGGCCGTAGCGCCTTCTCCCACGGAGAGTCCGAGATTGGGCATCACCCGTACACAGATAAAGCCAGGGAACACTTCTCTTAGGCGCGACACACGAATTCCCGCCATCACGCTGATGACGGTCTTCCCTTGAAGACCTGAAGCGAGTTCCGTCCAAGCGGTCGCCGTTTGCTGAAACACCTGAGGCTTGACGGCGAGGATGATCGTGTCGGCTTTGCGGAAAACCTCCTCTGCTGAGGAGGCGTGAAGCGTCTCCAAGGCGGGCGGCGCGACAGGATCGTATACGATGATGTCTGAGGGCGCGAGGACACCGGCATTGACAAGTCCCCTCGCCACGGCGCCGCCCATATTGCCGTAACCGAGGAAACCAATTTTGAAGGGAATATTCTCGGAAGTCATGGGGCTAAAACTAACCCCGAAATTCGGCGAAGTCAGGGAACATCTGACAAACCGTCACGCACAAAGAATCCCTTCGCAAACGCAGGATTCCTGACTGGATGCCCGCCTACGCGGGCATGACGGCCCGTCGAGGCGCTCCAGCCGGAGCGAGACCCAGCGAGACAAGGCGGCCCGACGCAGACGTACCGGGAGTACGGCGAGGAGGGCCAACGCCGGAGATTCGCGCCCGGGCGCTCATGCTTACGAACGCGAAAAGCCTTTCCTGGACGCTCGCGCCGGTCGCAGCCCGGATGGCTCCCCTTCATCTTGTCCGCTACACTTTGAGGCCACTGCTCAGTCCAAACACCCGGAGGATTCACAGACCAACCACCAACGACGAAAAGTGGTCCA
>CAYQFG010000004.1:0-2401 GCA_964416695.1 uncultured Bifidobacterium sp. | reverse complement strand
AGTCCAAACACCCGGAGGATTCACAGACCAACCACCAACGACGAAAAGTGGTCCACGACGCATCCTGCCAACCCCCAACCCCATCAACCGTTCATGCTATCCAAAAATTCGCGGTTCGACTTCGTCCCCCGGAGTTTTTCCGAGAGGAACTCCATGATTTCCACCGGCGACAGATCCTGCAGGTAGCGACGCAGCACCCACACGCGGCGCAGGTCGTCGGGGTTCATCAGCAGTTCCTCCTTGCGCGTGCCCGACTTGAACACGTCGATGGCCGGCCAGATGCGCTTCTCCGCGATCTTGCGGTCAAGGATCAACTCCATGTTGCCGGTGCCCTTGAACTCCTCGAAAATCACTTCATCCATGCGGCTGCCGGTTTCCACCAGCGCCGTGGCGATGATGGTGAGCGAGCCGCCGCCCTCGATGTTGCGCGCGGAACCGAAGAAGCGCTTGGGCTTCTGCAGCGCCATCGCGTCCACGCCGCCGGACAGGATCTTGCCCGAGTGCGGGATCACCACGTTGTGCGCGCGCGCCAGGCGCGTGATGGAGTCGAGCAGGATCACCACGTGCTGGCCGTGCTCGACCATGCGGCGCGCCTTCTCGATCACCATGCCCGACACCTGGATGTGGCGCTCGGGCGGTTCGTCGAACGTGGAGCTGTACACCTCCGCGGGGACGTTGCGCCGCATGTCGGTGACCTCTTCCGGACGCTCGTCGATGAGCAGGACCATCAGCTTGATGTCGGGATGGTTGGCAACGATCGCGTTCGCGATGCTCTGCAACAGGATGGTCTTGCCCGCGCGCGGCGGCGCCACGATCAGGCCGCGCTGGCCGCGTCCCACGGGCGTGAACAGGTTCATCACGCGCGTGCTGATCTCGGCAGGATCGTGCTCCATGTTGAACGGGACTTCGGGATGCAGGGGCGTGAGGTTGTCGAAGGCGACGCGCTCGCGCACCTTGTCCACAGGATCGCCGTTGCACTTCTGGATGCGCAGCAGCGCGAAGTATTTTTCGTTTTCCTTGGGCGCGCGCACGAGACCCGTGATGGTGTCGCCGGTGCCGAGCCCGAAGCGCTTGATCTGCGTGGACGACACGTACACATCGTCGGGGCCGGCCACGTAGGAGTGATCGGGCGAACGCAGAAAGCCATAGCCCTCATCCATCACTTCGAGCACGCCTTCGGCGTAAATGCCCGCGTCAGCGCCGCCGCTCTCGCGCTCGAGGATGGCGAACATCAGCGCCTGCTTGCGCAGCACGCGCGGCTCGTGAATGCCGAGATCCAGAGCGCGGTTGACGAGCTCTTTCATGCTCATGCGCTTGAGCGCGAGCCAGCGGCCCTTGGCCTCCTGCAGCGTCGTGCCCGAGGCCGACTCCCCGGCGTCCTGTTCGGGATGTTCGGGGTGTTCGGGATGTTCGGGGTGTTCGGGTCCGCCGGCCGCCCCCGCGTCCTCCGCACGGACATCCGGCGCCTGGTCTTCCGCCGCGGCGTCCACCTCCGCCGTGCCGGTCGATTCTTCGGTCGGTTCCGCGACCGGCTCTTCCGTCCGCGCTTCGGCAGCCGCCTGCGCGTCGTGCACGTTGCCCGCCTCACCCGCCGCCGCTACCCCGGCTTCCGGGGCGGCCGTCTCCTGCGCATCCGCCGGCGCGGATTTGACTGTCGCCGCCTTGGCGGCTTTCTTCGTGGTACGGCGCGCAGGCTTCGCGGGAGCGGCCTCAGGCGTCACGGTTTCATCACCACCAACGGCGGCTTCAAGCGCGGCCACATCCTCGTCGGACAGGGTGACGGCTTTTTTACGGGGCGTGGAACGCGGACGACCGGCCACAGGAGACTCCTTGGACAACGAACCGGGGGGCGCACGGCAAGGCGCGCGCAAGCACCGGTTCTGCAGGAAATGTGAAGGTGGTTGGGGATACGCCGACGGGCCGGGCACAAACTCCGGTGTCACAGCGCATGCAGAGTATAAAACCGGGGCCGGCAATCGGCAAGGGAAATTCCCGCTGCATCCCCGTAAAACAGGGAACACGGTTCGGGGGTGACACGCAGGGCCGCGTCTCCGAAACCGGTTTGCGGATGCGGCCCTGCGGGAGGAATGGGGGGCGGGGGCCCCGGTTTCCGCCCCGATCGCAGGCCTTCTCCCCCGCCTCGCGATGGCCCTGGGGGGTTCCACCGCGCGCCGCGCCGCAGCATCTCGTGCAATGGTAACGACTTAAACAGCGGTCGCCAGACGAAGGGAGCCACACGTCTCCGGCCCGCGCGGCACGGCGCGCCCATCCCCCCACCACGCTCCGGTATCGCCGGGAAGTTCGCCTTTACAACGCCTTTTCTACCTTCGTCCCGTCATGACAACACGCGGAAAAACGGTCTGGCTCGCCCTGGGGAGCAACGTCGGCGACCGCGCCGGCC
>CAYQFG010000003.1:44984-49972 GCA_964416695.1 uncultured Bifidobacterium sp. | reverse complement strand
ACGGTGCCCCGGGCACGGCGCCGACCTTCATTCTGGCGCCGATGGAACGCACCGGTTTGCCGGACGCCTCCTTCGACATCGCCATCGTTTCCCAGGCGTTGCATCATGCGTCCGACCCTGCCGCGGCGATGCGCGAGGCCTACCGGCTGCTTGTGCCGGGTGGACGCCTGCTCGTTCTCGACCTGCTGGCGCATGAAGAAGACTGGATGCGCTCGCGCTTCGGGGATTTCTGGCTCGGTTTCGCGGAAGAAGACTTGAAGGAGTGGATCACGGCGTCCGGATTCAGGATTCTGCAGTTTGAAATCACGCCTCCTTCGCCGCAGTATCCCGAATTCGAAGGCGTGCTGGCGGTGGGTGAGAAGACGTGTGACAATGAGCCATGCAGCACTGAAACAATGCAGCAAAGCACCTTTCGAAGTTCGGGTTCGTGACATGAACGAGCCATGCAAACCCGAAGGGGCGAGACTGTGATGGGGGTGAGCATGCTGACGGGCATTGACGCGTGCAAGTTCACGGCGCCACGGCCATCAAGTGGCGGAGGAGCGGCTGGACCCTGAAAGTGTCCGGGGAACAGCATGAGACAAAAAACGCGGACGCTTGCGCCGGGTAAGTGCTCCTGGGCATTCAGCGTGGAACACGCTGCACACCGAACACTGAAAATGAGCGAAAGAATCGTAAGGAGAAACCCATGAAATCGCATCCCATCCACGAACAGCTGAAGCAGCGCATCCTCATCCTCGACGGAGCCATGGGGACGATGATCCAGCCGTACAAGCTGACCGAGACCGACTTTCGTGGCGAGCGTTTCAGGGACTGGCACAAGGATCTGCAAGGCAACAACGATCTGCTGCAACTCACGCGTCCTGACGTGATCGGAACGATTCACCGGCAGTACTTTGAGGCCGGCGCCGACATCGTGGAAACCAATACGTTCAATGCGAACGCGATTTCGATGGCCGACTACGACATGCAGGGGCTGGTGCGCGAGATGAACGTGGCGGGCGCCCGCTTGGCGAAAGGCATCGCGGAGGAATTCACCGCGCGGGATCCCGCCCGCCCGCGTTACGTCGCGGGCGCCATCGGCCCGACCAACCGGTCGCTGGGCATGTCTCCTGACGTGAACGACCCCGGCTATCGCGCCATCACCTGGGAACAGCTCGTCAACGCATACGAAGAACAGGTGGACGCCCTCATCGAAGGCGGGGTCGACATCATGCTTGTCGAAACCGTGTTCGACACGCTGAACTGCAAGGCGGCCCTGTACGCGATCGAGAATGTGTACCAGAAGCGCGGAGTGAGGTTGCCGATCATGGTCTCCGTCACCATCATCGATCGTGCGGGCCGCAACCTGTCAGGTCAGAACGTCGAGGCTTTCTGGAACTCGGTTTCGCACGCCGACCTGCTGTCCGTGGGCGTGAACTGCGCGTTGGGCGCGGAACTCATGCGTCCTTACGTCGAGGAGCTTTCCAATGCGGCGACGGTCTGCGTGTCCTGCCACCCCAATGCGGGGCTGCCGAACGCTTTCGGTGGCTACGACCAGAGCGCGGAACACATGGCGGGGTTGCTGCGCGAGTTCGCGGAAGCCGGGTTCCTGAACATCGTGGGAGGCTGCTGCGGCACGACGCCCGCGCACATCAAGGCCATCGCGGACGCCGTCGGGCCTTTCGCGCCGCGCCGGATCGCCGCTCCGGAAAAGACCTTGCGCCTGTCGGGCCTGGACCCGTTCACATTCCGCAAGGAAATGACGTTCCTGAACGTGGGCGAGCGCACCAACATCACGGGGTCGCCGAAGTTCTCGAAGCTGATTCTCGGCGGCGATTACGAGGGTGCCCTCGCCGTCGCCCGACAGCAGGTGGAAAACGGCGCGGCGGTGTTCGACGTCAACATGGACGAGGGCATGCTCGACTCCGAAGCCGCGATGACGAAGTTTCTGAACCTCATCGCCGTCGAACCCGATATCGCCAAGGCGCCCATCATGGTGGACTCATCGAAGTGGAGCGTCATCCGCAACGGGTTGCAGGCCATGCAGGGGAAAGGCATCGTGAACTCCATCTCCCTGAAGGAAGGCGAGGAGATGTTCCGGAAGCGTGCCCATGAAATCCGGCGTTACGGCGCGGCGGTGGTGGTGATGGCCTTCGATGAGAAAGGCCAGGCCGACAACTACGAACGCCGGATCGAGATCTGCAAGCGCAGTTACGACATCCTGGTCGATGAAGTCGGATTCCCGCCTGAAGACATCATTTTCGATCCGAACGTGCTGACGGTGGCCACCGGCATGGAGGAGCACAACAACTACGCGGTCGACTTCATCGAAGCCACGCGCTGGATCAAGCAGAACCTGCCGCATGCGCGCGTGAGCGGCGGCATTTCGAACATCTCGTTCTCGTTCCGCGGCAACAACCCGGTGCGGGAGGCCATGCATTCGGCCTTCCTGTACCACGCGATCCGGGCGGGACTCGACATGGGCATCGTGAACGCCGGCATGCTGCAGGTCTATGAGGAAATCGAACCCACGCTGAAGGAGCTGGTGGAGGACGTCCTCCTCAACCGCCGTCCCGATGCGACGGAGCGCCTGGTGGCCCATGCCGACTCGATCAAGGGCGAGGGCGGCGCAAAAAAGAACGCTGCCGAAGAGCAGGCCTGGCGCTCGCTGCCGGTGGAGGAACGGCTCAGTCACGCCCTGGTGAAGGGCATCATGGACTACATCGATGTCGACACCGAAGAGGCGCGCCTCAAATACGCGAAGCCCATCCAGGTGATCGAAGGCCCGCTGATGGACGGCATGAACGTGGTGGGCGATCTCTTCGGGGCGGGCCAGATGTTCCTGCCGCAGGTGGTGAAAAGCGCGCGCGTCATGAAGAAGGCCGTGGCCTGGCTGATGCCCTACATCGAAGCGGAAAAGAAGAACAATCCCGATGACCGTGAAGCCGGCAAGGTCCTCATGGCCACCGTGAAGGGCGACGTGCACGATATCGGCAAAAACATCGTGGGCGTCGTTCTCGCCTGCAACAACTACAAGATCATCGATCTGGGCGTGATGGTCCCCGCCGCGAAGATTCTCGAGGCGGCCAAAGAGCATGACGTGGATCTCATCGGGCTCTCGGGCCTGATCACGCCCTCTCTCGATGAAATGGTGCACGTGGCCAAGGAGCTGGAGCGCAACGGCTTCAAGGTGCCGCTATTGATCGGAGGTGCGACCACTTCGGTGGCCCATACGGCGGTGAAGATCGCTCCGGTTTACAGCCAGCCGGTGGTGCACGTGCTGGACGCGTCGCGCAGCGTGCCCACGGCCGGATCCTTGTTGACGCCGCACCAGCGGGACGCCTTCATGGCGGAGATCACCGCCCGCTACGACAAGGTGCGCGTCGATCATGCCAATTCCAACAAGGAGCGCGCGCTGGTGCCACTGGAAACGGCCCGTGCACAGCGCTTCAGCCCGGACTGGAAGGCGGACTACGAGGCCGGCCTGATCCGGAAGCCCGTCACGCCGGGTGTGCATGTGCTGAAGCCCTATCCGCTCGAAGAACTTGTGGAGTACATCGACTGGACGCCGTTCTTCCATACCTGGGAACTGAGTGGGCAGTACCCGCGCATTTTCGACGACCCGAAGAAAGGCGCGGAAGCCCGCAAGTTGTTCGGCGAAGCGCAGGCGCAACTCAAGGACATGCTTGCGGGCAAGAAGCTTGAAGCCCAAGGCGTGTATGGGCTCTGGCCGGCGAACAGTGTGGGCGATGATATCGAGATATACGCCGACGAAAGCCGGACGACGTTGCTGGGCGTGAATCACGAGTTGCGGCAGCAGGTGCAGAAGGAGGGAGCCGCTCCGGGAGAATATCTGTGTCTCGCTGACTACGTCGCGCCGAAGGAAAGCGGTGTCCCCGACTGGATCGGCGGGTTTGCCGTGACGTCGGGAGGAGGGCTGGACGAAATCGTGGCCGATTTCCAGAAGTCGCTTGACGATTACGGCGCGATCATGGCAAAGGCGCTGGCCGATCGTCTCGCCGAGGCATTCGCCGAACGCCTGCACCAGCGCATCCGCAAGGAGTTCTGGGGTTACGCCGCCGATGAAACCATGCCCATCGAAGAGTTGCCACGTGAAAAGTATCGCGGCATCCGTCCTGCGCCCGGGTATCCCGCCTGCCCCGACCACACGGAAAAAGGCCTGCTGTTCAAGCTGCTCGGCGTGGAGCAACACACGGTGCTGCGCCTGACCGACAGTTATGCGATGTGGCCCGCATCCGCCGTAAGTGGCTGGTACTTCTCCCATCCCAGGTCGCGGTACTTCGGTGTGGGCAAGCTGGGCAAGGACCAGGTGGAGGACTATGCGAAGCGCAAGGGCTGGACGCTGGAAGAAGCCGAACGGTGGTTGTCGCCCAATCTGGGCTACTAGACAGGTCGGGCGCGGGTAGACCCCCGCGCCCTCCGTCTTGAGTCTCACGGCTGTCACCGGCCCGAAGGACTTCCCGCGCCGCGCCGCGCCGCCCGAAGTCTGCGCAGGGCGGACGCTCGCCCGTGCGGCGGCCCCACTTTGTAATTTCGCACGACACCCACCAGGATCCCGGAAGGACGTCCCATGAAAAAAACCACGATGCTCACCCAGCTCGCCATCGCCGGCATCGCCGCAGGTCTCGTGTCGGCTGCCCCTGCGCATGCAGACACGGGTTCGAAACAAACGGATGGAACGCGCGCCGAAAAGTCGGGATGCAAAAGCAAGGGTGCCTGCAAGGGGGCCGGCGGTTGCGCCCGCAAGGATTCCGCGCTCGGGAAGAAGGTCGCGGCGGACACCGTCGAAGCCAAGGCCAAATGCCGCGGACTCAACGCATGCAAAGGCCAGGGCGGTTGCGCCATGAGCGACAAGCAGATCGAAAAGCGTGCGAAAGAGCTCGGGATTCCGCGCGAGAACGCGGGCAAGGCCCACTCCTGCAAGGGGAAGAATGCGTGCAAGGGTTTGGGCGGTTGTAACATGTAAGTTTCGCCGGGCGGCGCCC
>CAYQFG010000003.1:0-44884 GCA_964416695.1 uncultured Bifidobacterium sp. | reverse complement strand
GTCGCGCTCCTTCGTTGGCCCTCCTCGTCGCACTGCGAGTGCGCCTGCGTCGTGCCGCCTCGGATCGCTTGGGCGGCGCTCCGGCGGGTGGGTGTGTGCCCCATGGCGGCGCCCGTCGCGCTCCTTCGTTGGCCCTCCTCGTCGCACTGCGAGTGCGCCTGCGTCGTGCGCCACCATGGTCTGCGTTGCTTCTTCGGCGGGTGGCGGAGACCGGCAGTGGCAGGCCCGGTATCCCGGATCATTACCTTTGGATGATGCTGATTCCCCGCTGGATTTTTCTCGACTTTGACGGCGTGATCATGGACTCGATGACGCTGAAGCTGGATGCTTATTGCTACGCGCTGGCAGAGTACGGATTTGCGCGCGAAGCCGTACGGACGCAACAACTGTTGTATGCGGGCCTTTCGCGTTCACGTGCCCTGCCGCTGATGTACAAGGCGTTGTCAGGGGGCGAAGAGATCACGCCCGAAGAGCAGGAGCACGTACTGGCGCGGTTTGCCGAGGAGGACATCCGGCTGCGTCCGCACATGCGGATGATGCCGGGCGTGATCGGGTTTCTGGATGAAGCGGCGCGGCGTGAGGTTCCCCTGGCGGTGGTCACAGGCACGCCGCAGGAGGTGATCGACGGGACGGTGGCCCACTTCGGCATTCGCGGATACTTCCGCGAAATTCATGGATGGCCGCCACTGAAGGCGGAGCACCTGCAGACCCTGCTTGAGCGCCACGGTTTGACGCCGCGCGCCGCGATCTATGTGGGAGATGCCGTACAGGACATCAACGCGGCGGAGTCGGTGGGCATTCCCTTCATCGCGGTCGATCACGGTGACGGTGCGTTTGCCGGACGGACACCGGTGGCGACGCTCCAGGGACTGCCCGGTCTGGCGACGTTGCTGGGCTGGACGAAGCCTTGATTGACCTTCAAGCGGTTGGTGGGACGGAGCGCTTGAAGGGGCAGGTGAGCGTGAGGTCCCGTTTCGTTTCGCCGTCCGGGATCAGGTCGACTGATTGTGCTCCTGATACTTGTGCTTGACACTGGCGGGCGTGCGCGGCCGGATTTTCCGGTACACTTCCCGGGCGGCCGCATCCAGTCGCAACCAGAGGTCGCGAACCGGTTGTTCGGGGCGTCCACGAAAACTGGTGACGTGGGAGTAGTCATAGCCTTCGGGTGATTCAGGCGAGAAGTAATAGTTGGACACGCAGTTGCGTGCGCGCGCGCCGCATCCGCGAATCGGCCGCACGGAGTGGTAGGACCGGCGGTTGGTGTTCATCAGGACGAGGCGGTTGAAGCGCGGTTCCACATCCCGGGGGTTGGCGCGGTTCCCGTCCCAGAGTTCGAGAACTCCGCCCCAGACGGGATCCCAGTCCGGGGAGACGTAATAAAGCGTATTGATGCGACGGTATTGTCCCAGCAGGGGATTTCCCGAGTTGTCGATGTGAGGGTTCAGGAAATCACCCTCACCCATCGAGCTCAGGCCGCTGCTGTACAGGTTGGCATCCGCGTTCAAGGGCACGATACCGGTGATCGCTTCAGTGGCCTTCAGGACGCGCGGATCCTGAAATGCGAAAGTGATTTCCTTGAGGATGGGGGGGTACGCATCCATGGCCACACCGATCCGCTTGCGTTCCTTCAGGCTCTCGTAGCCGCGCATTTCAGACCGCGGTGGAAACGCCGCGGCGACCTCCCGGGCGATCGCGACGGGAAGGAGGTCGTCGATGGCGACGTGAAACACGGGGCCGGAGGTGTCCCATGCGGCCTTCAGGATGTCGCGGTCCCGCTCGAGACGGTCGGCGATGAGGGAGGCAAGAGCGGTGCGTGAAGTCATGCGAATCTCACGGGAACTGAAGGTGGCCAGCGGTTTCCGGCCGGCATGGCCCGGCCGTAAGAGCTGGGGATTCCTGGATGAAGGGGACGAAAATCATGCGATGCAGGGGGAGACGCGGGTGCACGGTTTCATTCCACGCGGGCGTCGGCCTTGGGGTCGAACGCTTCACGGAGGCCTTCCCCCACGAAGGTTGCCAGCAACAGGGTGATGAACAAGGCCGCGGTGGCGGCGATGGCCAGCCAGGGAGCGTGGAGATTTTCCAGGCCCTGGCGCAGCAGTTCACCCCACGAAGGGGCCGGTGGTTGCAGGCCGAAACCGAGAAAGTCGAGCGATGTGAGCGCGGAGATGCCGGAGACGAGCAGGAACGGAAGCAGCGTGACCACGGGTGTCACGGCGTTGGGCAACACGTGCCGCAGAAAAATGCGCCAGGCGGGAATGCCGAGCGCGCGTGCGGACTTCACGTAGTTGAGATTACGCAAACGCAAAAACTCCGCGCGCATGTAGTACGAGAGACCAATCCACGAAAAGATGGCGACGATGAAAACCAGCAGACCGAAACTGCGCCCGTACAGGGCTCCCAGCAGGATGACGATGTAAAGGAAGGGGAGTGCCGACCAGATTTCGATGAAGCGCTGGCCGAGCATGTCGGTCTTGCCGCCGACCCATCCCTGCAGACCCCCGATGAGGATTCCCAGCAGCGCCGCCAGAGCGCTGATGAGCAGGGCAAAGGCCATGCACAGCCGGAAGCCGTACAGCAGGCGCGAGAACACATCGCGTCCCGTGTTGTCCGTTCCCAGCCAGTGCGCGAAGGACGGCTTGTGGGGCGGATTGCCTGCCAGTTCGAGATGGTTGCGGTAGGGACCCCATTTCACGGGAGGGTACAGCATCCAGCCGCCCGCTTGCTGAAAACGGGGATCGCTCTCAAGCGCATGATAGTCCACCCGTGTGGCTTGCGACAAGCCGAAGGTCGTTCCGGGGTAAAATTTGAAGACGGGGACGTGCAGCTTCCCCTGATACCCGAGCAGGAGGGGCCGGTCGTTGGAAATCAGTTCGCTGCCGAGAGACAGGACGAACGCCGCCGTGAGGATCAGCAACGACCACCAGGCGCGCCGCATGGAGCGGAAGCGGCGGAAGCGGGCTCGGGTCAGGTCGGAGAACACGGGGTGATCCTTTGAGGAAGGGACATGGAGACGCAAGGCCGAGACCGGAACCGCGGCCAGGCCGGGGCGCCCACGTGACGTGACTGCCGGCCGGCCGCTTCAACCCCCACTCCCGCTCCCTGCCCTTTGATCATGCCAGTCCCCGGGCTCATTTCAACCGGATGCGCGGATCGACCACGACGTAAAGGATGTCGCTGAACAGGCGTCCGAGCATGGCGAGGAAGCTGGACAACATGATGATGCCGAGCACGACGTTATAGTCGCGATTTTCAATGGAACGGTAGACGAGCAATCCCATGCCGTCGATGTCAAAAACCTTTTCGATCAGCAGGGCGCCGGCGAACATGAGGGTGAAGATCTCACCCGCGCGCGTCACCAGCGGCACCAGGGCGTTCCGCAAGGCGTGACGCCACACCGCCTGCCGGAACGTCATGCCCTGCAACAGCGCGGTGCGCATGTAGTCCCTGGACATTTCCTCCAGCAGGGAGTTTTTCATGAGCAAGGTGAGAAAGGCGAATTCCCCGGCCATGTAGCAGATCAACGGAAGGGTCATGTGCCAGAGGAAGTCGACGGTTTTCCCCCACAGCGAGTACGACTCCCAGTCATCGGACACGATGCCCGAGAGGGGGAACCAGTCCAGCCAGGTGCCGCCGGCGAGGAAGGTCAGCAGGAGGACCCCCAGCGCGAAGCCGGGGACCACGTAGCCGGCGAAGAGTAGCGCCGAGGAAGTCGTGTCGAACGTCGATTTGTGGCGGAGCGCCTTGTACAAACCCAGCGGGATGCAGATCAGGTAGGAAAGGACGAACGAAGTGATTCCGAAAAAGAGGCTGATGGGGAATTTCGACCTGATCACGTCCCACGCCGGTTCCCCGTAGGTATAGGAGCGTCCCATGTCCAGCCGCACGATTTTGCCGAGCCACGTCACGTAGCGGACGTGAACGGGCTTGTCAAAACCGTAGTAACGCTTGATGTTTTCCAGTTCCGCAGGAGAGATCGCATGCGATGCGTTCTGGCCCTTGTCTCCCGCCGTCTGCCGGATTTGCGACACCATCTGTTCCACCGGCCCTCCGGGCACGAACTGCGTGAGCAGAAAGCACACGAGGGAGATGCCGAACAGCGTCGGAATCATCAGCAGGAGTCGGCGAAGGAGATAGGACTTCATGCCACAAAGTTCTCCGCGACGTGACCGTGCGGACCGAATGCCGGATGCCGGATGCCGGGATCGGGCGCATGCGGGGCGGCGAATGGCGTCCGGGCGTCCTTTTCATGAAGTCCGGCACAGGGCCTGCGACCCCCGCTTTTCACTCTGCGTACCTCACGCTTGCCGTATCCATGGGCATCGTGATGCGCAGGTCCACGTTGGCGCTGCGGGCTGAATCGACGAACCAGTACGTGAGTGCGGCATCTTCCCGGTTGAACTTGTCCAGGACGTATTGGGGGGTACCGAAGCGGTTCCAGTAGAGCAGGCGCGTCTTTTCGGATTGCCACAGAAGGACGTAGGGGACGAGTGAGGTCAGTCGTGCATCGATCTGTTTGAGGATTTCGTTGCGGCGGCCGAGATCCATCTCGGTTTTCTGGCGGGCGATGAGGGCATCGACGGCGGCATCCTTCAAACCGGGGAAATTGTTGGACGCCACCTCATCGGCGGTGGAGGACTTCCAGGAGGCTTCGGGATTGCGCAGGCGGGAAGCACCCCAGGCCGCCCAGTACAGGTCGAAGTCATGATTGTCGATGCGCTTGCTGATGGTGGAATGTGACATTTGTTCCACCCGGGCATCGATACCGGCTTTCTTGAGGTCTTCGAGATAAACATTGTAATGCGGCATCACGCTGGAGGTCAGAAAGGTCAGCGTAAAGCGTTCGCCGTTTTTGGTCAGGATGCCGTCCGCGCCGGCCTTCCAGCCGGCGTCAGTCAACAGGGTCCGGGCTTTTTCCGGATCGTAGCTGATCAGCGGGGCATCCGGGTTCACGTTCCCCGGATAAAGGTCGGGGTAATAGGAGTTGAGAAGGAAGTACTGATTGTACATCAGCTTGTCGTTCATGAGCTCACGGTTCAGCAGGTGCGACAGCGCGAGACGGACGCGCACGTCCTGGAACCTGGCGCGACGCATGTTGACGGCAAACCCCTGGTAACCCTTGGGCTCGTGGTTGTAGATCTCCTTGCGGGCGACCCACCCGTTGGCGAGACCCGGGATGTCCCGGGGGCCGGTCTTTTCGGCCCACAGCGAGGCGGTGTAGATGGGATAGACGTCGAAGTCGCCTTTCTTGAACGCTTCCAGAGCCTTGTTGCGGTCCTCCATGAAGCGATACCGGATGGTCGCGAAGTTGTACTTGTTCTGATTGTAGCGTTTGACGCGCCCCCACCAGTCGCTGCGGCGCTCGAGAGTGATGAAACGTTCGCGTTTGACTTCACCCAGCCGGTAGGGGCCGCTCACCACGGGGAATTCATGATTGAGGTCGTTGAAGTCCTGGTCCTTCCAGACGTGGGCGGGAAAAGCGACCAGTCCGGCAGCCTCCCAGAAATTGCTCCAGTGGGCTTCCCGGGCGGTGATCCTGAGTGTGAGGCTGTCCACGGCCACGGGACGGGAGAAGCGCGAGAGGCCGACCCGGAAGATCGGCGTCATGTTCGCGGGATTCATGATGACGTCGTAGTAAAACTGGAAATCGCCCGCCGTGATGGGTGTGCCGTCACTCCAGCGTGCGCGGGGATCGATATGGAAGGTGAACGTTTTCCCGTCAGCCGAGGTTTCCCAACGTTCTGCCAGCACCCCCACGGGCTCGTCTTCCACGGAGTGCAGGGCGACGAGGTTTTCGTACAAAAGTCCCATGACGTTGGCCGAAAACGAGTTGTAGTCGAGCCACATGTTGAGGGATTTGGGAGCGGGACCGCCCCAGGTCGTGTAGGTCCCACCCGGGACGGCGTTCGGGTTGGCGATGGGATCGAATTCTCCCGCCGTATCCACCACCACATCGTCCACAATACGCGTATAACGCCCGGCAGACTCCGCCTGTTTTCCGGAGCAACCGGCCAGCAGGCCGGTCAACGGGAGAAAGGCAAGCGCGGGGAGCGCGATCCATGCAGGCACGTATCGGAAAGTCGGGTTCATGCATCACCTCGGAGGGATCGGGACAGCGGGAAATTAGGAAAAGGACGCGCCGGCGGCGCTCCGGGCCAAGGCATTTCCCGATATTCCGGCCCCCGTAAAATTACCTTGTGCGGCATGTTGCCCCCGTCCCGCAGGTCCATGGTCTCCGCAGTATCCGCCTGCGCCGCGATGGCGTTCATGATGGGCGCCTGCAATCCCGGTCGCGACCCCGGAAACGTGTATCGCGGGGCCCTGGTCTCAAATTTGAAGACGTTCGATCCCGCACAGGCCTCCGACGCCTATTCGATCCAGTCCCAGTACCAGATTTACGAAGGCCTGTACGAGTACAAGTATCTCGCCCGGCCCTACGACGTGCAGCCGGCCTTGGCGGCGGCCCTGCCCGAAGTCAGCGAAGACGGGTTGACGTACACCATCCCTGTCCGCATGGACATTGAATTTCAGGATGACGAAGCCTTCCCGGGCGGCAAGGGGCGGAAGATCTCGGCGCACGATTTCGTCTTCAGCATCAAGCGGCTCGCGGACGTCAGGACACAGACGTACGGATGGTGGGTGTTCGATGACAAGATCGTCGGCCTCAACGCATTCCGGGCGGCCACGGAGGCTTTGCCTCCCTTCCCGGATTCCCTTGTGCCGGGGCTTTATGACCGGCACGTCGAAGGTTTGCATGCTCCGGACGACAGCACCGTCGTCATCAGGCTGACACGTCCTTATCCATACTTCAAGTACATCCTGGCGATGCCGTATGCTTATGTCATCGCCCATGAGGTCCTGCGTCACTACGGGGAAGAGTTCCTCAACCACCCGGTGGGCACAGGGCCGTTCATGCTGCAGGAGTGGAGGCGCGGTCTACGCCTCACATTCGTGCGGAATCCCAAGTACAGGCACGGGTTTTATCCGGTGGAGGGAACCGCCGCGGACAGCGCGGCGGGGTTGCTTGCCGATGCGGGGCGGCCCCTGCCTTTCGTTGATCGTGTGGAACTCGGGATTTTCAACGAAACCCAACCCATGTGGCTGAACTTTCTGCGGGGGAACCTGGACCGCAGCTCCATTCCCAAGGACAACTATGCCCAAGCGGTGAATCCGGAACGGGGACTTCGCCGCGAATTCGAGGCGCGCGGCATTCGTCTCCACCGCATGGCCGATCTTGACGTCGTGTACATCTGCCTGAACATGAAGGATCCCGTGATCGGCGGCAACCGCAAGTTGCGTCAGGCGCTCCAGTTGGGATACGACGTGGAAACCGTGGTGAGCCGCTTTTACAATGGCCGCGGCGTGCGCGCGCATGGCATCATTCCACCCGGGTTGTTCGGGCATGAAGAGGACTATGTCAGCCCTCTTGGAACCTACGATGTGGCGCGCGCGCGGGCGCTCTTGGCGGAGGCGGGGTATCCGGACGGCCGGGGGTTTCCGGAGCTGGTTTACCTCACGGTGGCCAATACCGAGGCCCGGCAACGCGGCGAACACTTCGCGCAGAACATGGCGGCACTCGGCATACGCGTCCGGGTCGAATCGGCCACCTGGCCGGAATATCTCGAACGCATCCGGACGGGCAAGTTCCAGATGGCGGGCGCGTCGTGGATGGCGGATTATCCCGACCCCGAAAACTTCCTCCAGCTGTTGTACGGTCCCAATGCGCCTCCGGGCGCAAACAATGCAAGCTATGACAACGCCGAATACAACCGGTTGTATGAACAGGTGGCGGTCATGGCGGACAGCCCCGAGCGCCTTCGGCTGATCCGGCGCATGCGCGACATCATTTCCGAAGACCGCCCCTGGATCATCGTGGCGCACCGGATCACGGAGCTGCTGTCCTACGACCACGTGAAGAACCTCAAGCCCAGCTCGGCCATTGACGCCCCGGTGAAGTACTATCGAGTTGATCGGAGAGGTGATGATTGAGATGAAATGCTCAAGGCTCAACGCTCAATTCTCAAGTTCCACTGAGTTGGTTTTCCGGTCCGCTTTGCCTTTAGAGCATTGCTCATTGCTCATTGGGCATTATTCGGGGGCATCTCCGTGCTGACCTTCCTCCTCCGTCGTCTCGCGCATGCAGCGGCCATCATCTTCGGGATCACCCTGGTGATTTTCGGCCTGTTCCACTGGGTCGGCGGGAATCCCGTTTACCGTTTGCTGGACAAAAGCGCGACGCCCGAGGAAGTCGCGCGCATGACGCGCCAACTCGGTCTGGATCAGCCGTTGTGGAAACAATACCTGGATTACGTGGGTGACCTCGCGCGGTTCGACTTCGGCCGCTCCTGGGAAACGAAGCAGCGCGTCAGCGAAATGCTGGCCGACGGGATCGGGCCCTCGCTGTCGCTCGCCATCCCTGCCTTTCTGGCGGCGACGGTGATCGCGGTCGCGGTCGCCCTGCTCGCCGCGCTATATCGCGACCGCTGGCCTGACCGCCTGCTGGTCACCCTGGCGGTGGCCGGCATGAGCCTGAGCGTGCTGGCCTTCATCATCGCCGCGCAGTACATCTTCGCCTTCCGGCTCGGCTGGTTTCCCATTTCGGGGTGGGAGCCCGGGTTGCGCGGCGTTCCCTTTCTCGTGCTCCCGGTGGCCATCTGGGTGGCCGCGTCACTCGGATCGGCCGTCCGGTTTTACCGCGCGGCCTTCCTTGAGGAGATGCGCAAGGAGTATGTCGTCACCGCGCGGGCCAAGGGCCTGGCATGGCCGCGCATCATGGGCCGGCACGTTTTGCCCAATGCAATGATCCCCGTGCTGACACATGTCGTGATGGAGTTGCCGATGCTGTTCACCGGATCACTGCTGCTGGAAAACTTTTTCGGCATTCCGGGACTGGGAAACATGAGCATCAACGCCATCAACGCGTCCGATCTGCCGGTGATCAAGGCCGTCACCTTCATCGGCGCCTTACTGTACATCGGCGCCAACATCCTCGGCGATGCCTTGTACAGCGTGTTCGATCCCCGCGTGAGGAGAGCCTGATGCGCCTCCTGATCCTCCAGGTCATGCGGCGGCTGCGACGCGACCCCCTGGCGCTCGCCTCGTTCGCCGTGATCGCGCTATATGTGCTGGCGGGCTTGCTGGCGTTGGTCGGCGTGTTGGCGCCGGGGTACGCGACCCAGACTGGAGAAGCCTACGCGCCGCCTTCGTGGACGCATCCCTTCGGGTTCGACGTGCTGGGTCGGTCGGTGTGGGATCGCGTGGTGCAAGGGTCGCGCGTGGCCCTGATCGTGGGGTTCTTTTCCACGGCGATCGCGATTCCGGTGGGGGCGGCGCTGGGACTGATCTCCGGGTACTTCCGCGGGTGGGTGGATGCCATCGTGGTGTGGTTGTACTCCACTTTGGACGCCATCCCCACAATCTTGTTGCTGCTGGCGCTGGCGCTGGTGTTGCCGACGGGGAAGGGTCTCGCGACCGTCTGCATTGCGCTGGGTGTGACTTCCTGGGTGAGCACGTGCCGCGTGGTGCGCGGCGAGACGATCCGGCAGAAGGAACTCGATTACGTGCGCGCCGCGCGTTCGTTGGGCGCGGGCAACGCGCGCATCCTGTTCGTGCATCTGCTGCCGAACGTGCTCCACCTCGTGCTGGTGCAGGCGTCGCTGGTGTTCGTGTACGCGATCAAGAGCGAGGTGATTTTGTCCTACCTCGGGGTGGGCGTGCAGAACTTCCCAAGCTGGGGGGTGATGATCGATGACGCGCGTCTGGAGCTCGTGGGGCGCGGGGTGTGGTGGCAGTTCGCCGCCGCCACGGCGGCCTTGTTCGTGCTCGTGCTGGCGTTCAACATCTTCAACGACGCGTTGAAGGATGCGTTGGATCCGAAGGAGCGGTGAGAGGGGAATCAGGTCGTATCGTGATCGCTGTCATCATCGCGACCATGTCATCCGCCACGAACGATCGTTGGACCGCATCCGCGCCTGCATCCGCGCGAATCCTGCCAATTGGAGGCGTGATCGCCAGAACCCGGATTGGCCTTCGTCTTCATAACGTTCGTCACGGACCCATTCTATCTTGACCCCATGCCCTGGAAGGAACTCCTCAGCGCCGCGGCCCTCGTGCTGACCTTCGTCATTTTCGTTCCGTACATCCGTTCCATCCGCGGCGGCCGAACCCGTCCCCACCTGTTCTCGTGGATCATCTGGGGCCTGGGCACCTTCGTCGTCTTCCTCGCGCAGCTCGCGGGCGGCGGCGGCATCGGCGCGTGGCCCATCGGCGTGTCCGGCTTGATCACCTTCTACGTGGCGTGGCTGGCGTGGAGCCATCGCGCCGACACCGCCATCACGCGCGGCGACTGGATGTTTTTCCTCGCCGCGCTCGCCGCCATCCCCGCCTGGGTTTTCACCGCCGACCCCCTGTGGGCCGTCGTCATCCTCACCACCGTCGACATGGCGGGGTTCGGCCCCACCTTCCGCTCCGCCTGGGTCTCGCCCCACACGGAGCGCGTCGGCTTTTACGCGCTCGCCGGGTTGCGCAACCTTCTCGTCGTCCTCGCGTTGGAACATTACTCTGTCACGACGGTATTGTTTCCCGCCGTCGTCGGGGCCGGCAGCCTGTCGCTCGCGGGGGTGATCGCCTTCCGGCGCGGCACGATGCGGCTCTTCTGAACCCCGGGCGCTTACAGTGGAGAGCGGTGGAGAGCCGCTGAAACCTGCGCCAGCTCTCGCCCCTTGTTTCGACCCGTGCGCGACCCTGTGCGACCCTGCGCGACTGTGCAGTCTTCGGTGCGGACTACCCGGCCTCCGTGTCTGTCGCGCCTCCCTCCCGGAGGCCCTCCGGAACCGCGGCGAAGCCGCCCCACCCCCAACACTCCTTCACCCTTTTTACCCTCAAACATCCACATAGGGATCACACAAAAAAAAACGCTCCCCGGAGTCCGGAGAGCGTTTGAAACAGCGTTTGAAAACGGGGGCGCGTGGTCGGGCCGAGGCCGGGATCAGTGCAGCGAGTCGACGGGAATGGCCAGCAGCGTCTTGCCCACCAGCCAGGCCACCAGAGCCGTCGCGGGAATGGTCAGGATCCACGCCACCACCATGTTGCCCGCCACGCCCCAGCGCACGGCGTTGAAGCGCTTGGCCGATCCCACGCCCATGATGGAGCCCGAGATGACGTGCGTGGTGGACACCGGCACGCCCATGTGCGTCGCGCCGAGGATCACCGCGGAGGCCGCCGTCTCGGCCGCGAATCCGTTCACCGGCTGCAGCTTGATCATCTTCACGCCCATGGTCTTGATGATGCGCCAGCCGCCCGTGGCGGTGCCGATGGCGATGGTGGCCGCACAGGCGAACACCACCCAGAACGGAATGTGGAAGTCGGAGATGTAGCCGGCTCCGAACAGCGCCATGGCGATCACGCCCATGATCTTCTGCGCGTCGTTGGAGCCGTGGCTCAACGCCATGAAGCCCGCCGAACCCACCTGCATGACCTTGAACGAGCGGTTGACCAGTCCGGCCTTGGCGTTGCGGAAGATCCACATGATGGCCACCATGAGCACGAAACCGCCGATGAGGCCGAACACGGGGGAGAGCACGAGCGCCTTGAGGATCTTGAGCAGGCCTTCGCCGTTGAGGGATCCGAAGCCGTGGTAGGAGGCCGCACCGCCGATCACGCCGCCGATCAGCGCGTGCGAGGAGGAGCTGGGAATGCCGAAGTACCACGTCAGCATGTTCCAGGCGATCGCGCCGATCAGCGCGGCGATGATGATGCCGTTGGAAACCAGCGTGGGATCCACGATGCCCTTGCCGATGGTGTTCGCCACGGCGGTGGACATGAAGGCGCCCGCGAAGTTGAGGACTGCGGCCATCAGCACGGCCTGCTTGGGGGACAGCACGCGCGTGGAGACCACGGTCGCAATCGCGTTGGCGGCATCGTGCATGCCGTTGATGTAGTCGAAGATGAGGGCGATGACGACCACCAGCCCGATGATCAGAAGTCCCTCAGCCATGCTTCAGCACGATCCGTTCGACGATGCCCGCCACGTCCTTGCATTTGTCGGACACCGACTCGAGATAGTCGTAGATGTCCTTCCACTTCATCACCTGCAGCGGGTCGGTGGTCATGCGGAACAGGCTCACCAGCGCATCGCGGCCGGCCTTGTCCGCCTGGCTTTCCAGCTGGTTGATCTCCTTGCAGTGGGGGATGATCTTCTCGTACTTGAAGCCCTTCATGATCGCCAGCGCCGCATGCACCTGCATCGTCTGCCGGTGGATGATGCTCGCCAGATGGCGCGTGTGCTCGGTGCGGGTGGTCAGGGTGTAGAGCTGCATGCGCTCGGTCACCGACTCGATCTTGTCCAGGCAGTCGTCCAGCGCCTGGGCGAGCTCGTGGATGTCCTCGCGGTCGATGGGGGTGATGAAGCTTTTATCCAGCAGGACGAACAATTCGTAGGTCAGTTCGTCGCCGTCGTGCTCCAGCTTGACCAGCCGGGCGGCGGCTTCGGCGGCCCGCTCGGGGTGGTCGATGAACTCGACCAGCGTCTCGCCGCCCTGCTCCAGAATCGAAGCGCTTTTTTCCAGGAGCGTGTAGAAGCGCGTGTTGGTGGGAATCAGCTTGTTGAACATTTCCGTCCTCTCACCCAGGAGTCCTGATTGCGGGGCGCAAGATAGGTTTCCCGGGGGGCAGGCGAAACCGTAATCTTGCAGAAATGTTTCGGACGGGGGCGGGGGGCGGAAGCGGAAGCCTGCCGGCTTCCGGGCGGCCGGGCCGGTAAACTTGCTGAAATTCAGTGAAAAAGGGTGGTTTCAGGCCCGGCCGGACGGCGGAGGCCGCACACGGGCGGGGACGGGGGCCCGGGGCGGTTTTGTCCTCACACGGGGACGATCCGGGCCGCGGCGGGTGGCCGCGGCCCGCAAAGACGGCCTCTCGTGTCGCGTGCACGGAGGTCGCCGCCCGCCACGTGGCGTCAGCCGCTCCGGTCTCGCCGGGTCACGCGGCGGGGGGCGCGGCCGTGGCGAACGCGGTGATCCGGGCGCCCAGGAAGGTCCCGCTCCACGCCGTGTGCAGCACGTCGTCTCCCGCCGCGCCGGCGACCACCATCAGGGGGATCAGATGCTCCTCGCGCGGGTGCGCGCGCCTCGCCCCCGGCGCGGCCTCCCACGCCCTCAGGGCCGCGTCCCGCTCGGCGGGAGCCGCCGTGGCCGCGGCCTGCAGCCAGGCGTCGAAGGCCTCGGCCACGGGCGCGGCGGTCGTACGGTCGAACAACTCGCGGAGGTTGTGGTACGACATGCCGCTGCCGACGATCATCACCCCTTCGTCACGCAGCGGCGCCAGGGCCTTCCCCAACCGGATGTGGGTCTCCACATCCATTCCCGCCACCAGGGACAACTGGATGACCGGAATCCGCGGTTCGGGCCACGTCACCTTGAGCGGAATGAACGTGCCGTGATCGTAGCCACGCTCCGCATCCTCCGCCGTCGGGAACCCGGTGCCTTCCAGCAGTGTGCGCACGCGCGCGGCCAGCTCCGGCGACCCGGGTGCGGGCCAGGTGATTTGGTACGACTCGGGCGGAAAGCCGCTGTAGTCGTACAGCAAGGGCGGTTGCGGGTTCGTTTGCACCGTGGGCACACGCGTCTCCCAGTGGCCTGAAATGACGAGGATGGCCTTCGGCGGCACGGGCGGGAGCTGGGCCACCGACTGGAGGTAGGCGTACAGCGAATCGTACTCGGCCTGGTAACCGGGCGCGTTCTCCCAGCCTATTTTCACGAACGGCCACGGGCCTCCTCCGTGAGGGAGGAAGACGACGGGCATGCGTGCGGCCGTGTTGGCCGACGTGGTTGCGGACGATGTGGAGGCATTCATGGAGAACTCCTTTCACGGTGTCCCGGAGAGGCGGTCGCCCGTCCGGGGAAGGCGGCCCGCGCGGTGGGCGGGGGCGGCCAGAGATGTAGTTTGGGAGGGCCCTGCCAGACCTTCATCTGAGGGGGCGGGACCCGTCCGGGCGAACCGACCGATACCGGGGCGGTGCGAAGTCCGGTTTTCCGGTCTGGTGTTCCGGATCCGTTTCGGATCCGTTTCGGGCTCAAGCTCTTTGTTTCAACGATAGTTAATATATAAACTATATTTGGTTCTGGCAATCACCGGATGCGTCCCGACAAGGGGCTCAGCCGGGGCCGCACTCAACCATTCACCCCAGCGTCCCCTCCCTATGACGGGCCACGCAGTTTCACGGAGGTCTACATGTCTTTCATCATCACCGGAGCCACGGGCCATCTCGGCCGTCTCGTCGTTGAATCCCTGCTCGCGCGCGGCGTCAAACCCGGCGAGATCCTCGCCACCGGCCGTGCGGTCGACAAGCTGGCGCCCCTCGCCGCGCGCGGCGTGCGGACCGCCGCCTTCGACTTCAATGCACCCGCCGAAGGCGTTCTCACCCCCGGCACCACCTTGATGCTCATTTCCTCCAGCGAGGTGGGCAAGCGCGCGACGCAGCACACCCGTGTGATCGAAGCGGCGAAGAAGGCGGGCGTGTCCCGCATCGTCTACACCAGCGCCCCGCGGGCGGATGTGTCCACATTGGTGCTCGCGCCCGAACACAAGGCGACCGAAGAGGTGCTGCGCGCATCGGGGGTGCCGTTCACGATCCTGCGCAACGGGTGGTACACGGAAAACTACAGGCAGGCTTTCGACACCGCGAAGGCGACCGGCGAGCTGATCGGCAGCGCCGGCGAAGGTCGCGTGTCCAGCGCGCCGCGCGCGGACTACGCGGAGGCCGCCGCCCGGGTGCTGACGGAGGCCGGGCACGAGGGCAAGACCTACGAGCTGGGCGGCGATACGGCGTGGACGATGGCCGGCCTCGCCGAGGCGTTCGTGAAGGTGCTGCGCCGCCCGGTGGCCTATCGCAACGTGAGCATGGAGGAGCATGTCGCGACCCTGAAGGGCTTCGGTCTGGACGAGGGAACGGCCGGCTTCGTGGCCATGCTGGACAAGAACACCGCCGATGGCGAGATCGAGGTGAACAGCGGGGATCTGGCGCGCTTGCTGGGGCGTCCGACGACGCCGCTGGTGGAAACGGTCAAGAGCTGGGTGTAAGCGAGGGGAACGCGCTGCTTCCTTCCGGGAGGATTCGGGGGGGAGCGCGCCGCGTTTTTGGGGAGTCACCCCTGCGTATGTCTGCGGTATGCCTGCGTGTACCGTCGTCCTGCGGCGCGCGTGAGGCACGCATGACCAAACGCGTCCGCCGCGTCCGGTGGCTGTGAAAGCTGCCGGTCTTCGCGTCTAGCGCTTCGCCGGCACTCCTTTCGGAGACCTCGCCACGGATCTCTTTGCAAATCCTGCGTGATCGTTTCAGGGGGGGTCGGAAAAAACGTGTTGTTAGTACATTAAAGACATCGTCAACCGCCCTCTCGATTCGCTACACCCTGCTCATTCAGGGGGGCGGATTCCTGATCTCGTTGTCGGCTGGCCGAGGAGGTTTTTTTGGGGAACGTGTGGAGCACCCGGCGCCGCATCGGAGGCCTTCTGGCCGCCTGGGGCGTCTTAAGCGTCATCGCAGGATGCCTGCATCCAATCGACGACCCACCGCGACAGCCTCAAGCGCCCCCCGTATCGGGCCTGCCCGTCATTGACGTCCAGACGGAAGACATGCTTCCGGTCGTCAGCAAGGAATCCTATCTGGGCGCTGAGATCACGGTGTTCGAGTCCGAGGCGATGAAGGATACGACGCTGTCGCATGCCGGCGAAATCCGCGGCCGCGGAAACACGACGTGGGGTTTCCCCAAAAAACCCTACCGAATCAAGTTCTCTGAAAAAGTCTCCCTGTTCGGGCTGGAACCGGCCAAAAATTGGGTGTTGCTGGCGAACTATCTGGACCCCACGCTCATCATGAACACGGTGGCGTTCGAATTGGGGAAGCGTTTCGGGCTTCCCTTTACGCACCATGCCGTGCACGTGGAGTTGGTTCTGAATGGCGTACACCAAGGCAGTTACGTCCTGACGGAGCATAAGCAGGTTGGTAAAGGGCGACTCGACATCGACGAGGAAGAAGGGTTTTTCATTGAATTCGATACATACTTCGACGAAGAACCCAAGTTCCGGACGGAGGTTTACGATCTGCCCGCCATGATCAAGTCCCCGGAGAATCGGGGGAACGGCTATTCGGAAGGTTATGCGTTCGTGCGGGATGCGGTCGGGCGCCTGGAAACGCTGTTATACAACGATGGGAATGCGGCGCCCGATCCTGAATACCGGGCGTTGGTGGATCTCCAATCATTCGTCGATTTCATAATGATCCACGAGATCACGAAAAATGGTGAGATCGGTCACCCGAAGAGCACACATATGTACATGGATTCTGATTCCATCATTCATATGGGCCCGCTGTGGGATTTCGATTGGGCCTACGGAATTGGTTCCGCAGGAGACGGGTATTTCTTCGGGCCGCGGGTTGCTTCCGACAAGCATGCGTTTTTCCGGCGCTTTTTTGATGACCCAGTATTCGTGTCGCTGTACCAGAATACCTGGAACTCGATGAAACCTGAGATCGACGACATGGAGAGCTTTATCGCGACGAAGGGCGTCGAGCTCGGAGTATCGCGCCAATTGGACGCTTCTATTTGGCGGGGTTCCGCCAACTTTGCGAACATGTTAACCGGCGATACTTTGGACTTCGCACAGGAAATCACCCGTATGCAGACATGGTGGCGGGATCGAATGGACTACCTGGACGCAGCAATCAATGAGTTGTAACGGAGCGTTGTTTCGTCGTTGACCGCAGGATGCTTTCGCAGGCATCCTCGTGAGCGCTCTACTTCCGCGTCATCTCCGCGTACAGCGCCTTGATCGCCTTCTCATAGTCCGCGTTCGCGACGCCCACGATGATGTTCAGCTCCGACGCGCCCTGGTTGATCACGCGCACGTTGACGTTGGCTTCGGCGAGCGCCTTGAAGGCCTTCGCCGCCATGCCCACCTGGCGCGTCATGCCTTCGCCCACCACCGCGATCAGCGCCAGTTCGTTTTCGACCTCCAGCTTGTCGGGCTGAAGCACGCGTTCGATGTCCTCGCGCAGGGCTTCAGCCTTCGATGCGTCGGCACCGATTTCTTCTGAAGAAACGAGCACGCTCATGCTGTCGATGCTCGTCGGGCAGTGCTCGATCGACACGCCGTGCGTTTCGAACAGGCTCAGGAAACGGCGGGCGAAGCCGAGTTCCTTGTTCATCATCGCCTTCTCGACGGTGAACAATGAGAAGTTCTTTTTGCCCGCGATGCCGGCGATGTCGTACACCGTCACCTCGGGCAACTTCGACACGATCATCGTGCCCGCGTCGTCGGGACGGTTGGTGTTGCGGATGTTGATGGGGATGCCCGCTTCGCGCACCGGCGCGATGGCCTCGTCGTGGAAGACGCTCGCGCCCATGTACGACAGCTCGCGGATTTCGCGGTAGCTGACGAGGTCGAGGGGGTGGGGGTTTTCGACGATGCGCGGGTCGGCCATGAGCAGGCCCGACACGTCGGTCCAGTTCTCGTACAGTTCCGAACCGGAGGCGCGTGCGGCGATGGCGCCCGAGATGTCGGAGCCGCCGCGCGAGAAGGTCTTCACCTGGCCGTCGGCGTCGGAGCCGTAGAAGCCGGGGATCACGTAGGTCGCGGCGGCGTCGTTCAGGCGGGCGCCGAGGGCCTCATAGCTGCGCGGGTCGAGGCGTCCGGTCTTGTCGAAGAAGATGCACTCCGCCGGTTCCACGAATGTGGCGCCAAGAAACGCCGCCATCAGTTTGCCCGAGAAGTATTCGCCGCGCGAGGCGATGAAGTCGCCCGTGGCGCCTTTCAGGATCTGGGCGTGGAAGGTTTCCATCTCCGCAGCCATGCCGGCGTTCAGGTTCAGGTCGCGCTCGATCTCCAGAAACCGGTCGCGGATCAGCGCGAACGCCTCGTCGAACGGAATGTTCTTGCGGGCCGCATGATGGCACTGATACAGCAGGTCGGTCAGTTTGGCTTCGCCGGAGTGGCGTTTGCCCGGGGCCGACACGACGACGACGCGACGACGCGCATCGCGGCCCAGAATATCCTTGATCTTGACGAACTGACGGGCATCCGCGACGCTGGAGCCCCCGAACTTGCTGGTAATGCGGGTCATGGTGGGGAAAAATAACCACCGGGGCGGTCGATTCGCTGGATTGTCCCGATCGCCCCACCGGGGGAGGCGGGCCACCGGGCGGTGCGGCGGTTTTTCGGGAGGGGCGAATGATGATTCGCCCCTACATCGTCCCGTACGATCCGTAGGTGTCGATGAACCGCCGCGTGAAGTCCTCCACCCCGGAAGCGGGCAGCCGGTTGATGCCGGCCGCCAGGGCGCGTCCGCCGCCGGAGGGAAACTGTTCGGCCAGCGATGAGGCGGCCGGCGCATCCGCGCGCCCTCGCGGCGCGCGGATCGACACCTGATAGTGGCCGTCCGACTGTGGGTGCAGCACGGCAAAGGCCCGCTCCGGGTTTTCCCGCGCGGCGCGGTTGGCCCACGTGGATCCCAGACGCCGCGCCCACCCCGTCCCGGGAAGGACATACACCGACGCCCCCGGACTCTCCGAGTCCGGGCTCAACCCCCCGAACCTGCGCTCGTCTTCGGCAAATTGTTGTCGCAGCGGTTCGATCAGGCCGCTTTCACGGATGAAAACCTCGGGGTCGTCGAACTCGGCCATGCGTTCGGCGACGTCTCGCGGCTGGTAGAGAACGTCATCGGGGGTTTCGCCGTAGGCGTTGTAGTTGAGGAGTTCGCCGGCTTCGCGCAGGGCTTCGCGGGCGGCGGGGGAGAGGTTGAGGGGGGCGAGCAGGGCCTCGGCGCCTTCAGGGAGGTTGTCGCCCCAGGCGGCGATGGCGGCCCACCGGGGGTCCTGGCCTCGGCCCTGGGCGATGAGATCGGCGTGGACGAGCAGGCCGGTGCAGGCGGTGCGCGCGGTGGTGATGCGGGTGCGGAGGCGGGGCGAGTCGGGGATGTCCCCGGGTTCGTGGTGGTCGTACCACCTGACATTAGTGGTAGGATTTTGAAGGAGCCTGTAAAGATCGTCCCGACTGTCACGCAGGTTTATGTCGAAGACATACAAGTCCAGGGGGCGATCCGCGATGTCGGAAGACATCGGATGCCGCAACGTCCGCAACAGGCGAAGGTCGCGTTTCAGCCCCGTCAATCGCTGCGTCGGTGAGATTCCCGCCAACAGGGCGAGCTGCTGGCTGATGATTCCGTCGGCATCGCCGTTGAAAGCGAAAATAACCTCGGGTATGCGCGAATCAATAGGCGAATCCATGTCCGAGATAGTAGATTAGCGGAACCGGAAATTGGCAAAATGATTCGTAGATCGTGCGCGGGAGAAATCGCCGGGCAGGCGTCGTGTCGCCGTGCGTTTCTTCCGCCGTCTCGATTCTTTCCGCTTAAAACCATCGGCTAGGCATTCAGGTTACGCCTGTTCGCTTTTGAAATATCCCGGGACCGGCGCAGCCGGCAGGAACCGGGCACTGGAAAGGCATTATGGATTTCTCGTACGAACTTCCTCTCCTGCTGGGTTTCGGAGGCGGTCTGCTCGCCCTCCTGTACGCAGCCTGGAAATCACGCTGGATCATGGCGCGTGAAGTTCCCGACGAAAAACTCAAACGCATCGGCGGGTACGTGGCCAAGGGCGCCATGGCTTTCCTTGCCCGTGAAAACAAGGTGCTGTTGCCTTTCGCGGTCGCGGCGGCCATCCTGCTGTTCTTCGGCAGCCACAGCTTCCGGAGGTGGGAGGCGGCGACCTTCCTGCTCGGCGCGGGCTGCTCCGCGCTGGCGGGTTACTTCGGCATGAAGATCGCCACCCAGTCCAACTTCCGCACCACGTGGGCCGCCCGCAGCAGCCTCAACGAGGCGCTGAAGGTGTCCTTCGCGGGCGGCTCGGTGATGGGCATGAGCGTGATGGGCCTGGCGCTGGTCGGCATTTCGGCCATCATGTTCGCCACCCTCAGTTCGTTCGGGCGCGAGGCGTCGCAGGTGAGCCTGTGGGCGCTGCCGATCCTGTCGGGTTTCGCGCTCGGCGCGTCCTGCATCGCGTTGTTCGCGCGCGTCGGCGGAGGTATTTACACCAAGGCCGCCGACGTGGGCGCCGACCTGGTCGGCAAGGTCGAGGCCGGGATTCCCGAAGATGATCCGCGCAACCCGGCGACCATCGCCGACAACGTGGGTGACAACGTGGGCGACGTGGCCGGCATGGGTGCCGACCTGTACGAGTCCTTCGTGGCCACCGTGCTGGGCTGCATGATCCTCGGCCTTGCGGTGGACGCGCCCAACGACCTCAAGATCGCCCTGTGCCTGTTGCCCCTCACGTTGGGCGCGGGCGGCGTGGTGGCCTCCATCCTCGGGATGAGCCTGGTGCGCGTGCGCGAAGGCGGGTCTCCCCAGGCCGCCCTCAACAAGGGCACGTTCGCGGCCGCCGCCTTGTCGGCCCTCTTCAGCTGGCCCATCTTCCACTTTACGCTCGGCGGCCGCACCTTCGGGGACGGCATCGGCGCCACAAACCTGTTCTGGGCCACCGTCATCGGCGTTGTGGGCGGTACCGCCATCGGCCTGCTGACCGAATACTATACCGGCACTGGCCGCAAGCCGGTGAACTCCATTGCCAAGGCTTCGGAAACCGGCCCCGCCACCAACATCATCACCGGCATGGGCGTGGGCATGGCCTCGACGGCCCTGCCGATCCTCGTGATGGCCGCCACCGTGCTGCTGGGTTACTGGCAGGCCGGCCTGTTCGGCGTGGCCATCGCGACGCTGGGCGTCCAGCTCTTCCTCGGCATCCAGCTCGCCGTCGACGCGTTCGGCCCCATCGCCGACAACGCCGGCGGCCTGGCCGAAATGTCGGAGCAGCCGCCCGGCGTCCGCGCCAACACCGACAAGCTCGACGCCGTGGGCAACACCACCGCCGCCATCGGCAAGGGCTTCGCCACCGCGTCCGCCGCCCTGACCTCCGTCGTGCTGTTCTCGGCCTTCAAGGAGGAAACCGGCGTTGGCACCATCGAGATCACCGATCCCATGGTGCTGATCGGCCTGCTCGTGGGCGGCATGGTGCCGTACCTGTTCTCCTCCCGCTGCATGATGGCCGTGGGCCGCGCCGCCTTCGCCATGGTGGAGGAGGTCCGCCGCCAGTTCCGCACCATCGCGGGCATCCTGGAAGGCACGACCGAGCCCGACTACGGCCGCTGCATCGACATCTCCACCCGCGCCGCGCTGCGCGAGATGATCATCCCCGGTGTGCTGGCCATCCTGTCGCCGGTCGCCGTGGGCTTCCTCGGCGGCGTCCCCATGCTGACCGGCTACCTGATCGGCGTGACCGTCTCCGGCGTGGCGCTGGCCATCTTCATGTCCAATACCGGCGGCGCGTGGGACAACGCCAAGAAGACCATCGAGGCGGGAGCCGCGGGCGGCAAGGGGTCCGACGCGCACAAGGCGTCGGTCGTCGGCGACACCGTGGGTGATCCGTTCAAGGACACCGCGGGCCCGGCCCTCAACATCCTCATCAAGCTGATGGGGGTCATGTCGGTCGTGATCGCTCCCATGCTCAAGCGGTACTGGGGTTACTAAGCGGGTTTTCGGAGGTTGAGGAACCGGCGCGGAGCGCCGGTTCCGGTGCAGCGGGACGGGAGTCCCGCGGCGGGTTTGCAACAAGGTTCAGACGCAGAGGTGCTTCACATGAGTTCGTTCACCACCCATCTTTACCAGATCCTCTATCCCAACCAGGCGCTCATCGCCTCGCACCTGGGACCGCAGGATTTCGCGCGTCACTATCTGGTGGGATCCATCCGCCATTACAACGGCAAGCTCGTCTTCGCGGAAATCGATCCTGCGTTCCGTCATCCGTATTTCAGGATCGACGAGGCGTACGCCGAAATGGTTCCGCATCCGGACGGATCGCCCAAGCGCACCAAGTTCATCAGCTCGTACCGGGTGCTCGAGCACATGGATTTCGATGCGATCAGGACGGTGTATCTCGCCAACGCCGAAGCGCAGGTGCTGGAGCTCAAGCCTGCGGAATACAACAAGACGCACGAGGCCGGCTACCTGCGCACCTATGCCGAGATCGCGCCGCTGTCGATGCTGGTGCTCTCGCCGCTGGCCATGCCCGAATTCGGCGCCTCCATCACCGAACCCGGCAACGCCAAGGGCAGCCCCAAGCTGTTCTACACCCAGATCGATCTCAACATCAGCGAGTTCCTCGAAACCTTCGAGACGAATCCGTTCGCGCAGGCGCCGTTTCCCTTCCTGCATCCCTCGAAGCTGCGGGATGCGATCCACGAGATGCAGGCCAACCCCGGAAAGACCACCAAGGGGTTGTCCCTGTTCTGTCCCCTCGACCAGATCTCGTTCAAGAAGATCCGCCATGGGTTCATGTTCTCCGACGGCGCGCACAGCAAGTTCTTCGAGATGCCGTCGCTGCACGACATCGAGGTGAACAACTTCAAGTTCTGGCAGGGGATGTAGGGACGGGTCATTGGTCGCTCGCCGTCCTCACCGGAGGTTTCATGAACAAGAATGTCCTCTTCACCGCGGGCCTTGCGGCCATGCTTGTGTCCGGTTGTCTTGAACCAACCCGAGCGCCGGAGCCTCCATTCGCAACCCTCACGGCGCGTGACTATTTCGACGGGGCCGTGGAGGTGTTCGAGCCCGTTCTGTTCCGGGCGTTTCCCGGCAGGGACAGCACCTATGTCATTCCCGGACTGACGGGGACGATCACCGTCGTGCAATGGCGCGAAGGCGCGTGGGAAACGTCCGAGTTTGAACGCATCGCCGTCCTGCACGGAGAGGACGGGGGCCTGGTCGGCTTTACATTTCATCCCGACTATGCGACGAACCGCAAATATTACGTCTACTACGTCGAAGGGTCCGCTCCTGGAACCATCGTGCTGGCCGAGCGGGAGGCGGACGCGTCCCTTCTTCGCGGATCGGGCCAGCCGGAGCGCCGCCTGCTGATCCTGGAAAAGCCGGATATCTGGCATAATGGCGGTGAGCTTGTCTTTGGTGCGGACGGATATCTGTACACGGCCATCGGAGATGGTGGAGGGATGGTGTCACCCGACACCCGCGAGCGCGCCCAGAACCTGTCATCACTGTTCGGCAAGTTCATCCGCATCGATGTGGACGGTCCCGATGCCTTTCCGCTGGATCCGACCCGAAACTATGCCATCCCACCGGGCAACCCCTTTGTCGACAGCGCGGGCGCTCTCCCCGAAATCTGGGCGCTGGGGCTGCGCAGCCCCTGGAAATGGACGTTTCACCCGGCCACCGGGGCGATCTGGATGGGGGACGTGGGTCAGAGTACGCACGAGGAAATCACCCTGGTACCGCGTGGCGCCAACCTGGGCTGGCCCATTTGGGAAGGAACCGCTTGCGTCAATCAAGCTCACTATGAGCAGAAATTGCCTGCCTCGGAATGCGCGACCGAAGGCTTTTTGCCGCCGCTGCTGGCATTGCCCCGCAGCGAGTCACGGAGCGTCACGGGAGGTGTGTTTTATCCGCAGGCCGGAACCCCTTTTGACGGCACCTACATCTTTGGAGACTTCGTGACGGGCAAGGTGTGGGCCATGCAGAACCCCGATGACAATCCCAGGGATTATGTCGAGGTCGGTCGGGTGCCGCATGTGGTCTCCTTCGATCTGGATGACCAGGGTCGGTTGTTCGCGACTTCCTTCCGGAGCGGGAAGATCCTGCTGCTGGAGCCGGCTCCCGACGCTGCGTCCCTGACCCCCTGATGTGACGAGCGCCGGGCATCGGTTTACAACCTGAGCGGATGCTCCGCTCAGGTCACGATGGGTCCCAGCTGTCATGGCCCTGTCGGTTCCGCGGGCGTTGCGCGGCGTGATTCACGAGATGCAGGGCGAGCCCGGCAAGAAGACCAAGGGACTGTCGCTGTTCTGCCCGCTCGACCAGATCTCCTTCAAGAAAATCCGCCACGGGTTCATGTTCTCCGACGGGGCGCGCAGCAAATTTTTCGAAATGCCGTCGTTGCACGACATCGAGGTGAACAACTTCAAATTCTGGCAGGGGATGTAGGGACCTTGCTTGCGCGCCCTCTGCGGAAGTGGCATGAACAAGAACGTCCTCTTCGCCGCAGGCCTTGCGGCCGTGCTCGTGTCCGGTTGTCTTGAACCAACCCGGAACCCGGAACCCGGAACCTCTGTTTGTGACGTTCTCGGCCCGTGACTATTTCGACGGGCGGTGGAGGTGTTCGAGCCCGTGCTGTTCCGGGCGTTTTCCGGTAGGGACAGCACCTCTGTCATTCCGGGCTGACAGAGGGGGCACCGTTGTGCAATGGCGCGACGGCTTTCATGGCGTTGTTGTGTGACCATGAAATGTCCCACGGAGAGTGGAATTGTGATATCTTCAGGGAAGGTGCTCACGCCGGGCATGGGCACATCGTCCGGTCAGACCTAGGGGGTAGTCATGAGTTCTTTCCTCTCCCGCTCCATCGGCGCGATGCTTTGCCTTGTGCTCACGGCGTGCCTGCATCAGGACGTGATCGAAACACCGGAGGTTGTTGAGACGCCGGATACTCTCGGAACGCAGGACACTCTGGGAACACCGGACACCCTCGAAACACCGGATGATCCTCCGCCACCCAACTCTCACAACGGTTTGGCCTGCGAAGAAAATCTCCCGCCCGTAAAGCTGGAGGGAGCGTGGAGCTGGGTCCGAATGCCTGGGGGGCAGCATGCAAATCTCATGTCCGTGGTCTGGACGGGCGCACGTCTCGTCGCCGTGGGAACGAACGGGTCCATTGAAACGTCTCCCGACGGGTTGGAGTGGAGTCCGCAAACCTCGGGAACCGCCCACACTCTTCATAGTATTGCGTGCGCTCCCATAGGACTGGTCGCCGTGGGGGATTCAGGGACCATCCTCCGCTCACCGGACGGCGTCACCTGGTCTTCCGGGGTGTCGGGCACGGAGACAACCCTGCTGTCCCTGATCTGGACCGGCACGCAGTTCGTGGCCGTGGGGGATGAGGGCGCAATCCTGACCTCCGTGAATGGAAGCGACTGGACGACCCGTCTGTCAGGAACCGGAAGCCCGCTGCGCTCCGTGGCGGCGTCGGACGAACGCATTGTGGCGGTAGGGGACGGGGGCCTCATCCTGAGTTCCGCGGACGGGAGTTCCTGGACCCAACAGGAGTCCGGGACGGATCAGTCCTTGGTCACCGTCGTCTGGGCCGGTGACCGCTTCCTGACGTTCTCCATGATTTTGTCATCCTCTTCCGGATTTACGTCGGCCCGGCGCACGTCCTCCGACGGAATCGAGTGGGTCAGCGTTCCGGGAACGCAAGTCCCGCATTTCAAACACGCCCGCAGAATCGGCGACAACGTGGCGGGAGTTTATCTTGGGGACGTCCCCTCCACCGAGGACAAGATCGCGTTCTCTGTGGACAGCGGAAGCGGCTGGGTCGTGAGCGCCTCCAAACCCGTCTTCGGTGCCCGGGACATTGCGTGGACGGGGGAGCGGGTCGTCATTTTGGGCGGGCGGGCCATTCGAAGCATGCCCTGAAGCGTGAGGGGTGCTGAGGCGGGTGTCAACTGTGCCGTAAGCCTTCCCTGCCAAACAGCACGCATCCTGCTTTCAAATGATCATTTTATGTGTCGCAGGGAGGCCTACCCTGTCAGGAACTATTTTCGCCGGGTGAAGTACCCGGGTACGTTCCCTGGTTCCGGCCCTTTCACTCACGGAGGCCCCATGAACAAGAAAACCATCCTCGTCACCGGATTCGCCGCCTTGCTGCTCGCCGGCTGCGGCTTCGTCGGCTCGACCCCCATCGATCCCGCCTCACCGCCGGGCTTCTTCTCCGGCATCTGGCACGGCATGATCGCGCCCTACACGCTGATCTTCCGCCTGTTCTTCGACATCAAGATGTACGCCGTGCCCAACACGGGTTGGTTCTACGATCTGGGCTACTGGATCGGCATCACCGGCGCGATCCCCTTCGGCTGGCTGGCGGCCATCATCGCGCTTGTGGCCCACGTGCTTCTGGTTTGAGGGTGGCGGGCGCGCTCCGTTGACCTTACGTGGGGTTGGCGGTTGGTGGGTGGTCTTTGTGGCCTCCGGGTGTTTTAACACAGCGACGCAGGGCTCCCGGGAGTTTTACAAACAACCCGGAGGTTGAAATCGTGGTACCAATTTCACGTAGGGCCCCCCCGTAGGCGCCAACTTCGTTGTGGTCTCCGGTGTTAAAACATCCCCGAGGCCAGAATCGGCATACAGGGAATTCCCCCAAAGTATGTCGCCATACGAAGAATCCTCCCAATTCTGTCCATCATACAACGCACCCTCCCCTGCGAGCCTACCAACTCCCTTTTAGGCCCACGAGGCCCCCTGTTCAGCTTGCGCCCCTCCTCCCCGGAAGCTAGGTTGACGTCCGGGTCACCCGCCGGCTGACCGCCCCCGCGGCCCCGGCGTAAACCCCCAAAATCACCGAATTTCCACGATTTTCCTGGCTGCTCCGATGTCTACCCCCGATTCCGTCGCTGAAACCACTCCCGAACCCCCCGCCGTTCCCAAATCTCCGGCGGAAGCCTTCGTGCATTTGCACGTGCACTCGGAGTATTCGATGCTGCGGGCGACCCCGCGCATCGGCGGGCTGATCAAGGCGGCGCAGGCGATGGGGCAGACGGCTTTGGCGCTCACCGATCATGGCAACATGTTCGGCATGCTGGAGTTTTACACCTCGGCGAAAAAGGCGGGCATCAAGCCGGTGATCGGCTGCGACCTGTATGTGGCGCCGGATGTGCGCACCAACGTGAATTATGCACCGGGCGAGCGCCCCTGGCACCGGCTGACGGTGCTGGCGGAGAACGAAGCGGGCTATCGCAACCTGCTGCAGTTGTGTTCCGCGGGCCACCTCGAAGGGTTTTTCCAGAAGCCGCGTGTGGATCGTGAACTGCTGGCGCGTCATGCGGAGGGCCTGTTCTTCCTCGTGCCCAACCTGGACAGCGAACCCGGGTGGCACTTCCTGAAGGGGCAGGAGCAGCGGGCGCGTGACCACCTGGAGTTTCTGGCGTCATTGGGGGGAGACGGTCACGCGGGGCGTGACCGGGTTTATCTCGTGGTGCAGGACCACGGGGTGATGGATGAGCGTACGGTCAACAACTTTTTCCTGAAGCTGCATGAGACGGAAGGCTGGAATCTGCTGGCCGGGAACGACATTCACTATGTGGCGAAGAAGGACGCGCGCGCGCACGAGATCCTGTTGTGCATCGAAGCCAACGCGCGCATCACCGATCAGGATCATCCCCGTTTTCCCAGCGACCAGTACTACCTGAGGTCGGGCGAGGAGATGGCGGAGCTGCTGGGGCGTTTCCCCGGCGCGCTGGAAAACTCCGCGCGACTGGCCGATGCCTGCAACGTCGAGATCAAGTTCGGGACGTTGTACCTGCCCCAGTTTCCCATTCCTCCGGAGTTCCCCGACGCGGACGCGTTCCTCGCGCACCTTGCGCACGAGGGCCTGAAGACGCGCTACGACGCGCCGGACGACGCGCTGCGCGCGCGCCTCGACTACGAGCTCACGGTGATGAAGAACATGGGCGTGGCGGGCTACATGCTCATCGTGCAGGACTTCATCAACGCGGCCAAGGCCCGGGGCATTCCCGTGGGGCCGGGCCGTGGCTCGGCGGTGGGCTCGCTGGCGTGCTACGCCATCGGCATCACCGACGTGGACCCCATCAAGTACAACCTGCTGTTCGAGCGCTTCCTGAACCCGGAGCGCGTGTCGATGCCCGATATCGACACGGACTTCTCCGACAGCGGCCGGGCCGAAGTGATCCAGTACGTGGTGGACAAGTACGGGACGGAGTCGGTGGCGCAGATCGTGACCTACGGCCGCCTGAAGGCCAAAGCCGTGCTCAAGGACGTGGCCCGCGTGCTCGGCATCGACCACCGCGAGGTGGAGCGGATCAACAAGTTCATTCCGCCGTTGTCGAAGGGACTGGTGCGCCCGCCCCACGACAAGAACAGGGACAACACGTATGCCTCCGACCTGCAGGAGGTGATGCAGGCGATTTCGTCAGGCGGAGAGCAGTACAAGCTGCTGTGGGAGCACGCGCTGAGCCTCGAGGGCGTGGTGCGCCAGGCGGGCATGCACGCGGCGGCGGTGATCATCGCGCCCCGGGCGGTGGTGAACTTCGCACCCCTGTTCCGTCAGCCGGGTTCGGATCAGGTGATGATCCAGTACGACATGCGCTATTCCGAAGACATCGGCCTTTTGAAGATGGACTTCCTCGGGTTGCGCAACCTGTCGGTGATTCAGGATGCGATCGCGCAGATCAAGCGCAACCACGGCGTCGAGATCGATCCTCTGAAGCTGGACATGGAGGATCCCGCAACGTTGGCCATGCTGGGGCGCGGACAGACGGTGGGCGTGTTCCAGTTCGAATCGGGCGGCATGCAGGATTATCTCCGCAAGCTGCAGCCATCGGGCCTCGAAGACCTGATCGCCATGAACGCCCTGTATCGTCCGGGGCCCATGGCGAACATTCCGGATTACATCGCGCGCAAGCGCGGGCACCAGAAGCCCGACTATTACCACAAGGATCTCGAGCCCATCCTGCGCGAGACCTACGGCGTGATCGTGTATCAGGAGCAGGTGATGCAGCTGGCGCAGGTGCTTGCGGGCTTCACGCTGGGCGGCGCCGACCTGCTCCGCCGCGCCATGGGTAAAAAGGACGAGAAGAAGATGAAGGAGCTCAAGCCGAAGTTCGTCGGCGGAGCGAAGGAGCGCGGGTACGATCCCGCCATGGCTGAAAAGCTGTGGGACATCCTCATCCCCTTCTCGAGCTACGCCTTCAACAAGTCGCACTCGGCCGCCTACGCGTTGGTGGGCTATCAGACGGCGTGGCTGAAGGCCAACTATCCGGCCGAATTCATGGCGGCCAACATGAACTCGGAAATGCAGGATACGGCGCGTCTGGTGGTCTTGCTCAACGAGTGCCGTCAGATCGGCGTCGACGTGCAGTTCCCCGACATCAACCGCAGCAACGCGCACTTCCGCGCCGAGAACGGCAAGATCGTGTATGGTCTCGCGGGCGTGAAGAACGTGGGGCTGTCCGCCGTGGAAAAACTGGTGGAGGAACGTGAACAAAACGGGCCTTTCCGCAGCCTGTTCGACCTGTGCCGCCGTGTGGACGGCCAGGTGTTGAACCGCCGCGCGCTGGAATCGCTGATTCTGGCCGGAGCCCTGCCCGACGATCTGCCGGGCAACCGCGCGCAGCAGTTCGCCGCCGTGGAGACCGCACTCGCGTGGGCCGCGGGCTTGCAGGCCGATCGCGAGCTCGGGCAGGTGAGCCTTTTCGGAGGTTTTGGCGGCGACGCGACGGACGAGGACCAGGACGAGGGCACGGGCCTTGGCACGGATGAGCCGCCCCTGCCCGACGTGGATCCGTGGCCGTACCACGAGATGCTCGAAAAGGAAAAGGAAGTACTCGGACTGTACCTTTCCGGACACCCTCTCGAACCTTATCGCGCCGAGCTCGAAGGCTTTGCGACCTCTCCTCTGGATCCTGAACGTCTCAAGATGATCGCGTCGGGATCAAACGTCATCCTGGGCGGCATGATCACGCGCCTCAAGCAGCGCATCAGCAACAAGGACAACAAGACGTTCGCCTTCGCCGACCTCGAGGACTTCACCGGCAAGGTCGATGTGGCCATCTGGACCGACGTGTTCGAAGAGGTGCGTCACGATGTGGAGGTCGACTCCATGGTGCTCATCCGGGGCACCTTGACGTGGGATGAGGAGCGGCGCGTCCATAAACTGACGGCCTCGCGCGTGATGCCGCTGGCGGGCGCGCGCGATCAACTGGCGCGCAGCGTCCACATGCGCCTGCGGACTTCGGGTTTGCAACCGGAGCAGCTGGAGGCGCTGCGTGCGGTGTGTGAAGCGAACCCCGGCACGTGCCGCCTGGTGTTCCATCTGGAGTCGGAGCGCGCGAACCGGATCGATCCGGTAGACGTGATCAGCGACCGTTACCTGATCGATCCCGGTCCGGAATGCTTCGACCGCCTGCGCGAGCTCGCGGGCGCGGGCAACGTGTGGCTGAGCGCCAAGGGACAGATGTAGGCAGACGTGCCTTGGCATGGTCCTGCATTCCGGCATCCATCGTGCCGGCGGCATCATTTCCCCGCCACATTCTTTACTTTTGACCCCTTCGGGTTTCCCTGTGGAGGATGAATGATCGACGGACGCAAGATCGTGGTGGTCCTGCCGGCATTGAACGCGACGGCAACGCTCGCGCGCACGCTGGCAGATCTCCCGCAGGACGTGGTGGATGACGTGGTGCTGGTGGATGACGCCAGTGAGGACGGGACGGCGGCCCTGGCTTCCAGACTGGGAATTCGCCACGTGCATGTTCACACGGCGCGGGGCGGCTACGGGGCGAACCAGAAAACCTGCTACGATGCCGCGCTGGCCCTGGAGGCGGACATCGTCGTCATGCTTCATCCCGACTACCAGTATGATCCGCGTCTTGTCACGGCCATGGCAAGCATCATCGCGCACGGCGTTTACCCCGTCGTGCTGGGTTCGCGCATTCTGGGAGGCCGCGCGCGGCGTGACGGCATGCCGCTGTACAAATACGTCTTCAACCGGGCCCTGACGCTGGCCCAGAACATGATGCTGGGACAAAAGTTGTCGGAATATCACACGGGATACCGCGCCTACGACCGCAAGGTTCTGGAGGCCGTGAATTACGAGACCTTCTCCGACGATTTCATTTTCGACAACGAGATGATCGCGCGGATTTTCGCGCACGGTTATGAGATCGCCGAGGTCACGTGCCCCACCCGTTACTTCGCCGAAGCATCCTCCATCAATTTTTCCCGGAGCGTGCGTTACGGGCTCGGCGTCTTGCGCGTGTCCTGGTTGGGCATGCTGCATCGTTTCGGGGTGTATCACCACCACCTGTTTTCCGGGATTCGGGCGGGCACCGGGCGGAACTCATGATGAATCCTCCGGCCGCAGGTGACGGCGCCGGCGTGCGCGTCAGCGGCTCCGCAGCGCGCTTGCCGATGCCGGGAGGGGCCATCACGGCCACGACAGGGTTGGCCCTCTTCGTCGCTGCCTATGTGGCGGTCTGTCTGGCCTTCGCGGTGTCGGCGGGATTCCGGCAGAGTCATAACGACTATTGGGACGTGTACTTCATCGCCACTCACCTGGAGGCCGGCGATGTCCGGAGCTGGTTCAATCCCCAGTATCCCATCGGTTACACCTTGCTGCTGCGGGGCCTCCTCGCGTTCGGCGGCGATCCGGCCGCGCCGGCCATCCTGTTGAACATCGCGCTGTCCGGCGCCATCCTCTGGGTCACCGGCCGGATCGGCCTCCGTCTGGTGCCGCCCGCGTTTGCGGGGGTTGCGGTGGTTTTCCTCGCCGTGTTCTTCGAGTTTTTCCGCTATGGCAACGCCGCGGGCGGTGACTCCGGGGCCGTGCTGTTCTTCACCGCAGGAGCGGGTCTGGCGCTCAGAACGCTGGCCATCCGACCGGAGCGGGGCGCATGGCGCCCCTTGCTCGCCGCCGGCTGGCTGCTGGGCGTGGCGGCCCTGTTCCGCTATCACGCCTTGCCGGCGGCGGCGTTGTTCGGCTTCGGCCTGTGGTGCGCCTGGCCGCGCCGCTGGTTGTCCGTGCTGGTGCTGGGGTTGGGCGCTGCGGGCGCCTATTCGTTGCAGTGGTCGGTGAACCTCGCCGCGGGGCGCGGGCTTCTCGAAACCCAGTTCGGGCCGATGAACGTCTACGACCTCATGTACGGCCTGAACTGGCATCGCATCACGTCGCTCGACCTGCAAGCGGGGGTCCGGGACATTATCGCGGGGGACCCCGGCCTGTTCGTCCGCAAATATCTGGCGGCCTTCTGGTCGTTCAAGCAGGTCTGGGGACCTCCGCTGCTGGCGTGGGCCATCGTGCGCGACCCGGTGCGGCGCCCCATGATGTGTGCCCTCGCGGTATGGATCACCGCGTACTTCCTGTTGTTTTCCGCCACCACCAGTGGGCGGCAGTTGCTGATCCCCTTGCCGTTTTCCATGCTGGCTTTGGGTGTGTGCGCGCATGCCGCCTGGATGCGGTTCAACGGGTTCCCGCCTTTGGCCGCACGTGGGGCGCGTCTCGTGTTGCTCCTCGCCCTTGCCGGGTTGGCGGCGCTGCACCTGCATCGCGACCGGGTCTGGCTGGCGGGCCGCGCGGCCCATCACGCCGCCGCCGTCTCCGTGGAATCCCGTCTGCTCGCCGCCGGAGTGACGAGCTCCCGGGAGGTCTTTACCAGCGATTTCGACCTGTATTTCCGCCGGCTGGACGATGTGATTCCCTTCTTCAACGGAGGGGCGCCCCGTCTGGGGACCTACCGCTACAACGAGGTGTATCCCGAATTCCCGGTGGAATCTCCGGAGGAATTGGCCGCCTTCGCCCGGATGCGCGGTGTGCGGGCTCTCGTGCTCGACGCGGATGCGCGCAAGCTGTCACCCGCGATGACCAGACTTTATGAGCAGGGGGTGACGGACGAGGATGGGGGCGGGAGCGCGGACTCCTCGAGTCATTGGCGGCTCCGGGGCGAAGCGTCGCCGTACAGGATTTTCATCCTGGACGTCCCGGATTAAGCTCCTGTCCGCCAGGCTGTGCGGTCCTCTTCCTCACTCTTCCGGTGCGATGCGACGTCGCTTATGTCGCCTGCTTCACAGCAAAGGATGAACGCTCGTGCGGGTGCATCGGGCGCGTGCGTGGCCGGGCCGGGACGAACGACGCACGGTGGGTGGCGATCCGTCGTACGCCTGAGGTCTCTTTTCAGGAGCGATGCCGTCGGTCTTTCCAGTTCGCCAGCATGCTCACGAGCCCGCGCTGGTTCAGCGAACTTTGGTACGCGCGAGGCACGGCGCCGAAACGCGTCTTGAAGTCCTCCACACCCTTGAGGCCGGCGCTCCCCAGAAAATCGAGCGCGGCATATCCTTCGCGCACGGCGTCGCCGATCATGTGGAGGTAGAGAAGCTGGGTCGCGCCGGCCTCGAAAAAACGCGCGTCGGCGGCCGAATGCCACACCGCCATGTGCCCGCCGTGCCGGAACGCCAACACCCCCGCGCCGATTTCCTTCGCGCCCTCACCCCCAACCTCACCTTCACGTACTTCGCCTTCGCGCGTTCTTTCCGCCAACCACAGCGTGCGTACGGCTTCGCCGCCGGGAAGGTCGCGGATGTCGGCGAACACGGAGGCCGGATAAGAAGTGGTGGTGCGCGCGCCCCAGCGCGCCAGGGACATTTCGTACAAGCGGTAGTATGCGTCCCAGTCGGCGGAGGTCTCGGCGCGCCGGACGGTCAGTCCTTCGCGTACGGCGACGCGGGACCAGCGCTGCTGGCCTTTCTCCCACCCCTTGATCACGTGATCGGGGTCGACGGTCGCCAGATCGAGGACGTGCGAGCGCGCAGGCAAGGTGCGTCCCACGGTCACGGGATTGTGCGTGAAGGGGGACGACAGCAGGTGCACGTTCAGCGGCGCCAGAGTGCCCTCAATCACCGCACGCTCCGCCGTCGTCAGCGTGCGCGGGCACACCACGGCGGTATACGTCCCGAACGGGCTGAAGTACCGCCAGCGTCCCCAACGGCGATCGCGCAGCAGCGGCAGACACGCCGGGCCGTCGGGAAATTCGAACAACAGGGGCGCGCTTTCCGCCCGGAAATGGCGGGCCGCGATACGGTGCCAGGCGGGTGTCTGAAAGAACGTGGCGGACTCATCCTCGCGCGCGAGGGAGTCCCATACATCGACAGGACAGGGTTTCATGAAACGGGAGGCATCATGCCGGCGAGGCCCCGCGACGACCGCAGGATGCGAATGGCGCCCGGAGGGGAGGTCTCCCCGGAGCACACCTGGTCAGGGACATGACGTGCCTAGGCCGCCTCGTGATGTTCCGTATCCTCTTCGTCCGTCTCGGGCGTTTCCTGAAACACGCGCAGGACAATGCGTCCCACCGCAATGATGACGCCTGCGAGGGCCAGAATCCCGAGCAGCTTGAGCCAGTTGAAACCCCGTGAGGGTGCCATATTTTCCATGATGAGCCCCGTATCCCCGTATACGCGTGTCCGTCTCCGCGGCCGATCGCGCCCGACGTTTCGTCGTCGACGGGTATCATTTGTTCCGTCCGACACGACTCCTGACTGGTGCGGGCCGCCGCCTCTCTCTGCTTTCGAATATACTACAAAAGGGGTGCCCAGGTTGAGGGGTCCATTAGACGAAATCTTCGCTCCCGCCGGTGGGGGGGGGAGGCGGCGCCGGGCGCCGCCGGTGAATGCTCAGGCCAGGCCTTCCCCGCGGGAAGGGGGCGGTGTGTCCTCCGGGTCGGGTGCCGGCCGTGCGGCCGGAACGTCCATCATCGATTCCAGCAGGGCGGACTGTTCGTTCAACAGGTTCTGGAAGCGCAGATAAAAGCGCGCCCGCTCGTTCTCCAGTGCCTGCAGTTCGGCGCGCAAAGCCTCCACCTGGCTCCTGGCCGCCTGGGTTTCCGCCGTCACACGCTCGCGGGCTTCCCGCAACAGCGCCTCGGACTCCAGTTCGGCGGCGCGCCGCTTTTCCTCCAGCGCCTCCTGAAACGCCAGGGCCGCATCCTGCAGGGTCTTTTCGGATTTTTGATGCCGCGCCGCCTCTTCCCGGGCCTCCCGCAGATCGGCCGCAAGGGTCTGCGCCCGGCGGGTCACCTCCTCGAATTCCCGGGCCAGCGCCTCAAGCAGTGCGTGAACTTCTTCGCGGTCGTAACCCCGCCAGACGCGGGTGAATTCGTGTTTGCGGATATCCTGCGGGTCGAACATACCCGCAAAGGTCGAAAGTCGGACCGGAGGTGTCAAAGGAACGGGACGCTTTCCGTGACCTGTTTTCGGCGGACGGCCATCCGTGTGCCCATCCGACACCGACCCTGCCAGAACCAGAACCAGCATCAGGATGCAGGATCCGGATCGCATGCACACCACCCCAGGAAAATCGGCCACGGGGCGTGATGTCCGCTGAAGAATGTGAGATTTTTCGTTTTTCCCTCAAGATTCCCTGTTCCCCACGCCTTGCTCCCGCGCTCCCCTCTTCGATGGCTGTGATGTTCCGTCGCTCATTGTAACTTTCCAGCCGGAGGCTGCATGAACGTTACTGATACCAGCGATACCACCGATATCACCGAAACCCGCGCAACCCGCTCTCTTCGTTCTCCGCTGTGGCGGAAAATCCTGGGGACGTTTGTGGGCCTGTGCGTGGCCGTGATGGTCGTGGTGATCGTGCAGGCTGTGGGACATCGCATCTGGCCCTTGCCACAGGGGGTGGACTTCCGCGACGCGGAACAGGTGGCCGCCCTGGTGCGCGCCCTGCCGGCCGGCGCCTTGTTGTGGGTGGCGTTCAGCTACTTCACGGGCACGCTGGCGGGTGCCTATGCCGCCCTGAAGATCGCGCGCGACGCTTGGGCTTCCACGTGGCCCGCCGTGGCGGTCGAAGGCGTGTTGCTCGCCTTTGGTGTGATGAACCTGATGGCCCTGCCGCATCCGGCATGGTTCTGGGTGACGGCCCTGGCAAGCTTCCCGCTTGGCGCCTTCGTCGCCATCCGGCTGGCGCGCAAGACGAGCGCGCGCGTGCTTTAGGCCTCCGGCGTGCGGCCGGGTTGCCTCTCACCGCCCGCCGAACAGCGCCGTCCCGACGCGCACGCAGTGCGCGCCCTCTTCCACCGCGATTTCGAAATCGCCGGACATCCCCATCGAAAGCCTTGCCAGCTGCGGATGGCGATCCGCGAAGCGCGTCCGGGCCTTCGCGAGCAAGGAGGCCAGCTCGCGGAAACAGGGCCGCGCCGCCTCGGGCCCGCCCTCCAGCGGTCCCATGGTCATCAACCCGATGAGGTCGACATGCGGCGCGGCCGGCAGGGCGGCGATGAAGTCCATCAAGGCATCGGGCCCGACGCCGCCCTTGTTGGGCTCGCGCGAGGTGTTGACCTGGATCAGAACCCGTCGACGCACACCAAGCTCCCCCGCGATGCGGTTGATGGTTTCCCACAGTTCGGGCGTATCCACCGAATGGATGGTGCCGCACAGCGGCAGCACCTTGCGCACCTTGTTCCGTTGCAGGCTGCCGATGAGGTGAAGTTCATAGTCCCGCGAGACCGTGTGTCCGGACGCATCCGTGCGCGGCGGAAGGGGGAACTTGGTGAGGACCTCCTGGACACGGTTCTCGCCGAAATGCCGCGCACCGGCATCGTGGGCCGCGAGCAGGGTTTCCACCGGGTGGGTTTTGCTGACCCAGATGAGCTCGACGTCGCGGGGATCGCGACCCGCGCGGACGCAGGCGGCGGTGATGCGGGCGAGGATGTCGGCATGGTTCTGCGAGAGCGTGGAGGAGCTTTTCATGGTATTCCGTACAAGATGGGCGTGAGCCTGTCGATCGAAGGCGTGGCCACGAGCTGCACTCCCGGCGGCAGCCGCTTTCCCGTCTTCCCCCTGAGTTCGTCCACGTTTTCGGACGGTGCGTACAGGAGGGTCACCCCCGCGCGCGCCGCCGCGCGGGCCTTGTGGGCCAGACCTTCCACGGCCAGCACGCGCCCCGTGAGCGAGAGCTCCCCGGTGAAGGCGGAACGAGGGTCCACCGCCGTGCGCGTGAGCGCCGACACCAGGGCGACGAACATCGGCAGGCCGATGGACGGGCCGCCCTTGGGGGGAAGCGGGTCCATCACGTGAAAATGAAAGTCGGTGCGGAGGAAGGCCGTGGGGTCGATTCCCAGTTTTTCCGCGCGGGCGCGCGCGAGACTGACGGCGAGTTGCGCGGCGTCCCGCGCCGAGCCGATGAGGTTGCCGGTGAGGATGAGTTTCCCCCGCCCCGCCAGGGGGAGGCATTCCACGGTGGCGGCGGTGGCGGTGAGCCGTCCACGGGTGGTGGTCAGGGCGAGGCCGAGCACCACACCGACATCCGCGGACGCGGCGTCCCCGCTGCCGGGTGCGAAGGCCGGCACGCCCGGAGGACGGGCACCCGGCACGCCCGGCATCTGCGGCGTGTGCGGCGTACGCTGAGGGGAAGGCTTCGCTGCGGAGGTGCGGGGCGCCGCCGCCGCAGTCCGGGAGGTTTGCATCATGACACCTCCAAATCTAAACCTTCTTGGGGACGGGTCAGGAGTCGGTGCGTTCCGCGCGCATCACCCAGGCCGCTTCGGCCTTGGAGCTGACTTCCAGCTTGCTGTAGACGCGCTTCACGTAGGTTTGCACCGTGCCCAGGCCGATGTCGAGGGCCCGGGCGATGTCGCCGTAACTTTCGCCGCGGGCGAGGCGGTCGAGCACCTGGCGTTCGCGTTCCGTCAGCAGTTCGAGGCGCGAGGGCGTGGCGGGGCGTTTGGGGCGCAGGTGATCGAGGAGGTGGCGCGCGACGCGTTCGGAGAGGGGAGAGAGACCTTCGGTGATTTGTTCCACCGCGCGACAGATTTCCGTGAGGCGCGAGCCCTTGAGCAAATAACCGGAGGCTCCTGCTTCGATGGCCGCGATGATGATGGCGGGGTCCTCGAACACGGTGAGGACGAGGACGGGAAGGTCGGGCACGCGTGTGCGCAGCTGGCGGATCACGGTGGGGCCGTCCATGCCGGGCAACCGCATGTCCACGATGGCGGCGTGAAACCCTTCGTCGATTTGTTCCAGGCCTTCCAGCGCGGATTCGCCGTCGCCGAAGGAGGCGGTTATGGTGTGGCCGCAGGCGCGCAGGGCGGATTCGAGCGCGAACCGCAAGCCGGCGTCGTCCTCAATCAGCAGGATTTTCATGCGGAAACCTTTGTGGGGGATGGTGCGGGGCGTGAGAACAGGACGGTGGCACCGTGGCCGGGACGGGAGTCGATGCGGAGTGAGCCCGTCAGGGCGTGCGCGTGTTCGTGCAGGCTGCGCAGGCCGCGGCCGTGGGTGGCCTCGTCCACGTCGAATCCTTTTCCGTCGTCGCGGATCGAGATGGAGAGCGGTGACCATGTCAACGCGACGTGTACGGAGGTGGCACCGGAATGTTTGACGGCGTTGGTCACGCCCTCGACGACGACCTTCGCGATGTGATAGGCGGAGGCCATGTCTTGTGTGCCGGTCTCCGGAGCGGTGAAGGCGAGGCGCATGCCGGCGGCATCGCACAGGCCTTCGATCTGACGGCGGATCCCCGCACAGAGCGTGGTGGCGGAGACGTCGTCGCCGTCGAGCCCCGCCACCAGCGCGCGCAGCTCGGTGAGCGCGGAACGGGCGCGTGCCTGGGCGCGCGACAGGGGATCCGTATCCGGCGTCGCGCCCTTCGCGAGCGCGATCTCGTGCCATAGGGAAATCTCGGACAATGCCGCGCCCAGTGTGCCGTGGAGGCTTTGTCCGATCCGCTCGCGCTCCGCCTGCAAGGCCTGCTCCCGTTCCGCGGCAGCGGTATGGCGCGCTCCTGCCCGCGCCCACACGGCGAAGTACGAGGACACCAGATAGATCACGATGCCGATGCCCACGCTGAGCCCGGCGAGCAACAATTTCGACTGGAATGCGGGGCCGTGCATGTGCCACAGCGGGTCAAGCCAGGGGATGGCCACGGAGGTGAGCAGCGACGACACCGATTTGGGGCTGGCGTAACCATCCATCCAGACGATCAGCGGGTAAAGGATCCAGAGTGCGAACAGGGCCTTTTCGGAGGACAGTGGAATCGCGACGACGGCGATCACGTTGATGAGGTGAGACCCGAATTCACGGGCACCGGGGTGCACGCGTTCGATCCCGTAAAGGTTGATGGCCGCGCCGTAGAAGAACTGGGAGAAAAACGCGACGGCGAGAATGCGGACGTCACAGCCCGTCCAGGCCTGGATCGGCGGCAGGGAGAACAGGATGAGCAGGCCCAGCACGCTGGGCAGGTCGACCTTCAGCAGGAAAGCCCAGTCGTAGCTGGCATCTCCAAACATGTGGGGGTCGGGGTTGGGCCAAAAGGTCCAGGATGAACCGGGGGCGTGGGTCATGGCACGTCCGGAGTCAGGGGTTGCGCACGGGTTGAAGGGAATGTCATGCGGTGTAAAAGTTACACGCCCGTGGGCGGCTCGGGAGCGGGATCCCGGTCTCCGGGGGCGTCAGGCCGGGAGCGGCCGGCCCGGATCAGGAATGAGGGGGCGTGGTGAACACCCGGATGCGGGTGCCCTGACCCGGCGCGCTGGTGATTTCCAGGGGCGCATTCAGGGCGGCCGCGAGCGCGGCCAGGTTCCGCAGCCCGCGCCCCTGGGCGGTCTGTGCCGGGTCGAACCCCTGGCCGTCGTCCTCCACGGTGACGCCCAGGGGCGCTCCGGACAGGATCACGGTGATGCGGCTGGCTTTCGCGTGCGCGACGGCGTTCTCCACGGCTTCGATCGCGATCATGGCCGTATTGTAGGCGTCCGCCAGGCTGAGCCGTCCCAGCATGCCGATCTGGAATTCGAAGGCGACGCCGGCTTCGCGGCACAGGTTGCCGGCGCGCCGCTGAATCTCTCCGGCCAGTCCGGCCATGTTCGCGGGTTGCGAGTCGATGTCGGCGGCGAGTGCCCGCAGCTCCGTGATCGCCTCGCGCGCCTTGGTGCGGGCCCGCGCCAGCGGGGTGGATTGCGCGCCCTGCACATCGCTCGCCAGCGCGACCTCATGCCACAGGGCGATTTCCGCCAGCGCCGCTCCGAGGGTTCCGTCCAGGCGGTGCTGCAGGCGCTGGCGTTCTTCGAGGACGCCCGTTTCCCTGGCACGTTGGGCCTTGGCGACCGCCCCCTCGCGGGTCCAGCCCGCGACATACGCCACCATCAGGTAAACGACCCCGCCGATGCCGGTCATGAGGGCTGCGACCAGCACCTTGTCCCGCGCCTGGGGGCCGTCCATGTGACTGAGGAGGCTGGCCCACGGCGCAACCAGCGTCAGGCAGAAGGCGGTGAGCGCCTTGGGGTTTCCGAACGCTTCGAAAAAGACGATGAGGAGATACAGCACCCAGATGACGAGCAAGGGCTGATCCGTCGACAGGGGGAGCGAAATGGTGGCGGCCAGGTTGCCGCTGTAGGTGATGAGTTCGCGGATGCCCGGATGGATGCGGCGGTGTCCGTACACCAGGACGCCTGCAAAGGCGCCCAGCTGGATCGCGCATCCGGCGGCGAAAATGAAAGGGTCCGCACCCGTCCATTCGCGCAGGGGGGTGAAAATGAGCAGGGCATAAAACGCCACCACCATGGGGAGGTTGATGGCGAATATGAATTTCCACGAGTAAACCTTGTCCCCGAATACGTCGGGGTCGGGGACGGGCCAGAACGTCCAGGATTGCGGGAGCGGCTTTGCGGACAGCATTCGTTTCCGGCCGGTTTATGATGGCGTGCTCAGGCGGTTTGTTTACGGGACTTCTTGCGCAGCACCAGAAGCGGTTCACCCTTCTGCTCCACCACGTCCCGCGTGATGAGGCATTCCGCCACGTCTCCGCGTGAGGGCAGCGCGTACATGTACGGTTGCAGCACGTATTCCATGGCGGCCCGCAGCCCGCGGGCCCCGGTCTTGCGTTTCATCGCCAGCGCCACCACGGCCTCCAGGGCTTCCGGCTGGAAGGACAACTGGATGTCGTCCATCGCGAACAGCTTCTGGTACTGTTTCACGATGGCGTTGCGCGGCTCCGTCAGAACCTTGAGCATCGCATCCGGCTTGAGTTCGTCCAGCACCGTCATCACGGGCAGGCGTCCGACCAGTTCGGGGATGAGCCCGAACTGCACGAGGTCGTCCGGCTCCGCCATCGCGAGGATGTCTCCGAGGTTGCGGTCCTTCTTCGAATGGATGGTGGCGGTGAAGCCGATCCCGCTTTCGCGCGTCCTCCGCTCGACGATCTTGTCCAGACCTTCGAAGGCTCCGCCGCAGATGAAGAGGATGTTGCGCGTGTTGACGTGGATGAGGTTCTGCTCGGGGTGTTTGCGTCCACCCTTGGGAGGGATGGCCGCAACCGTGCCTTCGAGCAGCTTGAGCAGGCCCTGTTGCACGCCTTCGCCCGACACGTCGCGCGTGATGGACGGATTCGCGCTTTTGCGGGAGATCTTGTCCACCTCGTCGACGTACACGATGCCGCGTTGGGCCGCATCGACGTCGTAATCGGCGGCCTGCAGCAGGCGCACGATGATGTTTTCCACGTCTTCACCCACGTAGCCGGCCTCGGTGAGGATGGTGGCGTCCACGATGGTGAAGGGCACGTTCAGGTATTTGGCGATGGTTTGCGCCAGCAGGGTCTTTCCAGAGCCCGTGGGACCCAGGAAGAGCACGTTCGACTTGTCGATTTCGACGCCGTCGGGATCCTTCGGCTGCGAGATCCGCTTGTAGTGGTTGTACACCGCCACCGCCAGCGAGATTTTGGCGCGATCCTGTCCGATCACGTGCGCATCAAGGTGCTCCTTGATTTCGGACGGAACGGGGAGGGGGGCGATGGTCCCAGGCTGCGCCGCACCGGTGGCCGCGGCGCGGCGCTTGCCGTCCTCCGCCAGAATCTCATTGCACATGCCGACGCATTCGTCGCAGATGTGCACGGCAGGGCCGGTGATCAGCTTGCGAACCTGGCTCGCGTCCTTCCCGCAGAAAGAGCAGCGGGGGGGCGTGGCGCCTGCGGAACCCGGAGGCCCCGATGCTCCCGAAGTGCCGACGGGACGGTTCATACGCCCGCGCCCGGCTTCTTGCGGTTGCCCGGATTGAACACTTCATCCACGACGCCGTAGGCCACGGCTTCGCTCGCGCTCATGTACAGGTCGCGGTCGGTATCCTTTTCGATCTGATCCCAGGGCTTCCCGGTGGCTTCAGCGAGAATGTCGTTCAGCTCGCGCTTGGTCTTCACGATTTCGCGGGCATGGATCTGGATGTCGCTCGACTGGCCGCCCGCGCCGCCGCTGGGCTGATGCAGCATCACCTTCCCGTGGGGCAGGATGAACCGCTTGCCCTTGGTGCCCGCGGCCAGAAGCAGGGCACCCATGCTGAAGGCGGAGCCCACGCAGATGGTCTGCACGTCGGGCTTCACGTACTTCATCACGTCGTAAATCGCGAGACCCGCGGTCACGGAGCCGCCGGGCGAGTTGATGTAAAGCAGGATGTCCTTGTCCGGATCCTCGTATTCGAGGAACAGCATCTGGGCCACCACGGTGTTGGCCACAACGTCGTTGATCTCCGTGCCCAGGAAGATGATCCGTTCCTTGAGCAGGCGGGAGTAGATGTCGTAAACGCGCTCGGAGCGTCCGGTGGTTTCAATGACGGTAGGGACTAGCATGTTCAGGCCTTTGTGGTTGTCCCTTAATTATACGATGACGGGACGGTGGACGGTAGACGGAGGGGGGAAATCGCACCCGAGCCGGAGCCGGTTTTCGGACGACGCGAACGTTCGTTTTCGCGACGCCCGTTTCACATTCGGCCGGTGACCGGGGTCTTCGGCGGGATTTTCTTCCCGACGAGGAGAGAAGCAAGATTCCTGCCGTCGGGGAAACCGGGCACCGCGACTGTGGCCACCAGCGGCGCCGGGGGGGACGTCGTCTCGCGACGCCATGCCCCCACGCCTTCCAGGGGCGCGCACCCGCTTACGCGGCGGGGCCCTTGTAGCCGATGACCAGATCCAGCGTCTTCTCGGCCTTCACCTCTTCGCGGACGTCGAGGATCTTGCCGCTCTGGCGCAGGCTCGCCTTCAGGCTCTCGAAGTCGGTGCCGTAGCGCATCGCCAGTTCGCGGATGCGCGCGTCGACCGCTTCCTGGTCGGGCTTCACGTTTTCCTTGGAGGCGATGGCGTCGATCAGGCGCCAGCGGCGGATCTGGTTCTCGGCCTCGGCTTCGAGGTCGGAGTGATCGTGGCCGTGATCGTCGTGCTCATGCGTGTGGCCCTGCTCGCGCAGACGGTTCTCCACGTAGTTGCGGATACGCGCCTTGGGGATCTCCAGCGGATGGTTCTGCAGCAGACGCTCGATGCCCTCGTTCCAGGCGGTTTCGCGCGCATGGCGCAGGTTGGCTTCCGCCAGGCGCTCCTTGAGCTTTTCGGTCATTTCGGCCACGGTTTCGTAACCGATGTTCTTGGCGAATTCGTCGTTCAGCTCCGGAAGCTTCACTTCCAGCACCTGCTCGATGGCAAGGCTGTAGGCCGCAGGCTTGCCGGCCATCATCGGGTTGGCGAAGTCGGCGGGGTAGGTGAAGGACACATCCTTGTTCTCACCGGCCTTCGAGCCTTCCAGCGCCGCGTCCAGCGCCGCCACGCTGCCCTTGCCCAGCTCCACCCGGAACACCGGGTACTGCGGCAGCGGCTGCTCCTGGCCGTCCATCTCGATGCGGAGGTAGCGGGCCATCACCACGTCGCCCTTGGCGGCGGCGCGCTCCACCGGGGCTTCCGCGGCCAGCTGGCGGCGGATGTCCTCGATGCGCTCGGTCACCGTCTCCTCGCTCACGGGCGCGGGGTTGACGGGGATTTCGAACTTGTAGTCGCCCAGAACCACTTCCGGGTCGACTTCCAGCACGGCCTGGAACACCACCGGCTTGCCGTCCTCGTTGTCGATCTTCTCGATGCGGCCGGGCGCGACGGGTTCGATGTTGTGCTCCTTGCAGGCCTCGCGCACGGCATCGTCCACCAAAGTCTCCAGCGCTTCCGCCGCGATGGGCTCCTTGAAGCGGGTCGCGATCACGTTCTTGGGCACCGCGCCGGGGCGGAAGCCGTTCACCTTGATGGTCTTGCTGTACTTCTTCAGCTTGTCCTGGAACACCTTGTCGAGGCGCTCGCGGGGAACCTCGATGTCGAGGACGCGCTCGGTGGCGGTGGGCTGGCTCAAGGTTGCTTTCACGATGTTGCCTTTCTGATCGATATCATCGATTCGGATGTCTGTCCGCTTTCTCGCCGGACGTTTCGGTATGCCGTGCGCGGTGCGGGGCAACCGGGACGCGAGGTCACAATTGGTGCGAAGGGAGGGACTTGAACCCACACACCGAGGTACCAGATCCTAAGTCTGGCGCGTCTACCAGTTTCGCCACCTTCGCGCGGGAGGGTAAAGATAGGAACGGCGAGGGCGTTCGGGGGGCCGCGGCCCTGTCGAAAACACGAAAAATCAGGGGGTTAGGACCTCGCCCCGTCCCCCCGCCGGGTCGGCCGGAGGCAACCTCCCGGGGGCGGGGCGAGGGGTGACGGCGGGCCACCGGGCGGGATGCCGCGCCGTCGCCATCCCTGGCGGGGGCGTTTCGTTTTGACCTCAAGTTTACGGCATGATCACGGGTTTTATGTACGTAACGGTTGTGTCCTTCAAGACAGCAAGAGGGAGGCGGAAATGCCGTATTTCAATCAGGGGTTTTGGGTCGCTGCGGCCTTCTGTGCGGCTTCGATCGGCGCGGCGGAATACCGGTTCGAAGTGCAGGGCAGCGGCACGAGCAATGACAACTGGGCCATCACAGGGTTCGACTCCACCAACATGGTGCCCGCCGAACCCGAGGCGCCGGCGGGTTGGGAGGTTTCCTACCCGGCTCCCCCGGGCTCGGATTCTCTGACGTTGCGTCACCGACGAGAGGGACTGATGGGGCGTACATGCCTGAGCTGCACTTCTGGCCTTTTCGCGCCTTGGCTTGCCAAGGCCTTGGCCGCAGCGCCCTTTATCCCGGACGACGCGCAGGTTGTGGATACCCAGCAGGTGACCGTGGACGGCGAGAGCCGCGCCTACATCACGGCTTCCCGGGTCTTTGCATCGCAAGGGGGGGGGGCTCTCCACACGGCCTTTCTGGAGGGGATCGGCCCGGTGTACCACGCCGAGACGGGGAATGAGACAACCCAATCGCAGTGGTCGTCGAGCGTGCGCCTTCTCGAGTACAATGGGATCAATATCGACTCGTTGTGGGGCGATGAGTTGCCCTATCCCACGGCGATCGCTCCCTCGGCGCGGCGCGAGGTTGCGCCCCGTATCGGGCCGCGCC
>CAYQFG010000002.1:47320-51009 GCA_964416695.1 uncultured Bifidobacterium sp. | reverse complement strand
CCGGTGTTCTTCATGCGCGATCCGCTCAAGTTCCCGGACCTCAACCATGCGGTGAAGCGCGACCCCAAAACCAACCTGCGCAGCGCGAAGAACAACTGGGACTTCTGGACCCTTCTCCCCGAGGCGCTGCACCAGGTCACCGTCGTCATGAGTGATCGCGGCATTCCCGCCACGTACCGCCACATGCACGGTTTCGGCAGCCACACCTTCAGCTTCATCAACGCGAAGAACGAACGCTTCTGGGTGAAGTTTCACCTCCGGACCCAGCAAGGCATCCGCAACCTCACCGACGCCGAAGCGGAAGCACTGGTGGGCAAGGACCGGGAAAGCCACCAACGCGACCTGTTCGACAGCATCGAAAAAGGCGATTATCCCCGCTGGACCATGTTCGTGCAAATCATGCCCGAAGCCGACGCGGCGAAAACCCCCTACAACCCTTTCGACCTGACCAAGGTGTGGCCCAAAGGCGATTACCCCCTTATCGAAGTGGGCGTGATGGAGTTGAACCGCAATCCCGAGAACTACTTCGCCGAAGTGGAGCAGGCGGCCTTCAACCCCGCCAACGTGCCTCCCGGCATCGGCTTCTCGCCGGACCGCATGCTGCAGGGGCGCCTTTTTTCCTACGGCGACGCGCAACGGTACCGCCTCGGAGTGAACCATCACCTCATCCCGGTGAATGCCGCGAAGTGCCCGTTCCACAGCTACCATCGCGATGGCGCGATGCGCGTGGACGGAAACTACGGCGGCACGACCGGCATCGAACCCAACAGCGAAGGCGAGTGGGCGGAACAGCCGGCATTCAAGGAGCCGCCGCTTGCGCTGCACGGCGCAGCCGACCACTGGAACTTCCGTGAGGACGATGCGGACTACTATTCGCAACCGCGCGCACTCTTCCGGCTGATGACGCCGGAGCAACAGCAAGTGCTTTTCGACAATACGGCGCGCAACATCGGAGGCGCCCCGCGCCACATCCAGCTCCGTCACATCGGGAACTGCCTCAAGGCCGATCCCGCGTATGGCCGGGGCGTCGCGGAGGCTCTGGGCATTCCGGAATCCGAATACCTCTCTTGACGACACCCACGCGCTTCCCCGTTGCCATGCGGCGACGGGGAAGCGCGAAGCGCACCGCGTCGCCTTGCGGCCGATTTTTGCGGGACCGCATCAAGTTCTTTCTGTGCACTTCGGGACAAACGCATCCGGATATTATTTTGCCGCGGAGTGCCACCGCAACATCGCGTCACGGCCCCGCTGCATGACCATGGAACAGAACCGCAGACTCTTCGCCATCATGGATGCCCTGCGCCGTAACCGCCGCGCGGTCTCGGCCGCGTCCCTGGCCGCATCCTTGAAAGTTTCCGTCCGCACGCTGTACCGTGACATGCAGGTGCTCAAGGATCTGGGCGCGCCCGTGGAAGGCGAAGCGGGAATCGGTTACATCCTCCGCGCGGGGTTCTTTTTGCCTCCGTTGATGTTCACACGCGAAGAACTCGAAGCGCTGGTGCTGGGCGCCCGCTGGGTGGGGACTCAACCCGACGCCGGGCTCGCCGGAGCGGCGCAGAACGCGCTGGGAAAAATCGCCGCGGCGGCCCCCACCGACCTGCGGGCGCAGATCGACGACGTCGGCCTGTGGCCGATTTACTTTCCGGCCGAGCGACCTCCCGTAAACCATCTGGGGATCGTACGCCAGGCCATGACGGCGGAACGCACACTCTCGTTACGCTATGGCGACGCCCAGGGGCGCGTCACTGAACGGTTGATCTGGCCCGTGCAAATCGGTTTTCACGAAGACCGCCAGACCGTGGTCGGGTGGTGCCTGCTTCGGATGGCCTTCCGGCACTTCCGGACCGACCGCATGCTGGAGGCCACCCTCACGACCCGCCCCTACGGCAAGCCGCGGCACATGCTGACGTCGGAGTGGACCGCCGAAATGCGCCGCCTCGCCCCGGAATGGTTCCGGACCCTGCACGACTCCTGACAGAGGGTGTCAGGGGGGCGCCGCTATCCTTTTCTCAGTGACGCGCCGCGACGGGGCGCCGGGAAGGGATCGCATGAAACTCAAAAAACTCTGGACCGGCTTCATCACCGACAAGGTGGCGGAGTCCCGCGACTTTTACACCACGATCCTCGAATGCTCCGTGCTGTACGAAGGCGACAACGGCTGGTTCGTATTGCTGAAGCTGGGTGACAGCGAGATCGGGTTCATGAAACCCGATCTCGAGTTCCAGGCGCCCGTATTCCGCGGAGTTTGGGGCGGGCGCGGCGCGTGGATCACCATCGATGTGGACGACGTCGAGGCGGAACACGACCGCATCCGGGCACTGGGTGTCCCCGTCGAGGTCGAGCTTCGTGAAGAACCTTGGGGGGACCGGCACTTTGCGATTCTGGACCCCAACGGAATCGGCGTCGACATCGTCCAGCGCATCGGAGGCCCGTGAGCCCTCCCTTCACCCACTTCCCTCATCATCCCGTGACCTCCCATTCCCCACACCAACAAGGAGACCCCATGAAACTCGCCAACCCCTACCTCAACTTCAACGGCCAGACACTCGAGGCCTTTGAATTTTACAAGTCCGTATTCGGAACCGCTTTCGAGGGGCCCGCGCTCCGCTTCCGCGATTTCGGAGCCAACGTGATGAACATACCCGAAGATGAAATGGACCGCATCGCGCATGTCGCCCTGCCCATCGGGGGCAATAACGTGCTGATGGGCAGCGATGTCCCGTCGACCCAGGGCCCCCTCAATGTCGGCAACAACATCTACATCATGCTCGACGCGGACAGCGCCGAGGAAGCCGACCGCGTTTTCACGGCCCTCGCAGAGGGAGGCACGGTGGAGATGCCGTTGTCCCGGACGGAATGGGCCGAAAAATACGGCGTCCTCCGGGACAGGTTCGGCATCCCGTGGATGATGAATTACACCGGATCGGTCGTTTTCGGCGCCTAGTGTAATATCCGCGCGTGTAATATCCATACGTTCGTTGCCCGCCGATCCCACAACGTGCGGGCACCTTCCGGAAAGCGCAGTCTATCCTGCGGAGGGGCCCCCCTGTTCCAGGGAGGCCTTTTTATTCAAAAAAAAACGAGATTCTGCGGGGGGCGACAGCTCCGGTCCAGCGGGGGAGGCGCTTTCCGTTCCCACAAACATCCTTGCGCAAACGTTTCCGAAAGATGACGGAATGTATATCCGTGAGTTTGTCTGACGTTTTCCCGCTTATGTTTTGGTATGGTGATGTCAGGCGGCAATCGGGCCGCCCCCCATCAGGAGGTTCATCATGCTTTATACAATCGCCATCATCCTTATTGTCCTCTGGCTGCTTGGAGTGGTTTCCGCATATACCGTAGGCGGCTTCATTCACATCCTCCTGGTCGTCGCCATCATCATGCTGCTGGTCCGTATCATCAGCGGACGAAAACCCCTTTAACGAACCCGAAAGGAACCGCTACATGAGGAAAGGTCTGTATGTCGCGCTGGTCCTCACGGGCATCGCGCTCATCGTCTGGGGTCTCCGTGTCTACCGCAGCTTCGGGTCGGAGGTCACGGAAGCCGTCACCGGGGCGCCGGCTGACGAAGCCATCTGGCTTTTGGTCCTGGGCACCCTGGGGACCTTCGCCGGACTTTTTGGACTCATCAACCGCGGTCGCTGACCCGCCGCGGGATACGCGCGCGATGCCCGTCGCGCGTATCCCGG
>CAYQFG010000002.1:32180-47220 GCA_964416695.1 uncultured Bifidobacterium sp. | reverse complement strand
GTCCTTCAGTCCGACAGTCCATCACGCTGACCTCACCCCGTCGCCTCCCCGCCACCCCCGATTCCTGCCGGCGCTGGCCGTCGTCGCGCGTCCCCGCCCTCCCGCCCCCTTCCCCGTTCTCCGCAGGGCCATTCCCCCGTGCCTTCGTGTCCGCAAAATGATCTCCCGACTCATTTACGCTTGCCTTTCAATAGACTTTTTAGTCTATTGAAAGCGGTTCCGAGACGCCCGGCATGCGCCGGGATCCGCCCGGACCCGCAACAAGGAGCCCCCCATGTTTCAGCCACACGACACCATCACCCGCATTCTCCGGCAACACCCCGCTGCGTCCCGCGTCTTCGAACGCCACGGCATGGATTACTGCTGTGCCGGCGGCACGACGCTGGAGGCGGCCTGCCTCGAGCGCGGCACACCCGTGGAATCCCTGATCGCCGATCTTGAAGAATTGCTGGCTCCCGCCGACGCGGGACCCGAAATCGACGGGCTCACGCTGCCGGATCTCGTCGCCCACATCCGGTCCACCCATCACGCCTCCCTCCGCGAGGAACTGCCGCGGCTCGACGCCATGACCGAGCGTGTGGCCCTGGTCCACGGAAACCGCAATCCCCGGTTACAGGCCGTCCATGAAACCTGGACGGAGGTCGCGCTGCTGGCGAGGGCCCACCTGGAAAAGACGGAGCGCTTTCTCTTTCCGGTGGTCGAACAGCCCGACGGTTCCGCCGCGACCGGGCCCGACACCGTCCGGATCCGCGCGGAGGTGGTGCAGGAGGGGGAATGGCTGACCGAGGGCATTGGCCGCCTGCGTGAATTGACGGAAAGCTATATTGCACCTCCTTGGGCATGCGGCACCTATCGCGCCATGCTGGAGGCCCTTGCGCGCTTCGAGACGGACACCCTGGCGCACCTCCGGACCGAAGAAACCCGCCTTTTCCCCCGTATTCCGCATCATGAACCAACGGGCGCGCACTGAGCCGCCCGACGAAAGGAACACGCCAACGATGAACGTCCTCAACGAAACCCTGGCCCTCGTGGCGGCACGGAACGCGGGAGAACCCGAATTCCTGCAGGCGGTCCACGAAGTACTCGCCGAGCTGGGCCCCGCCCTGGCACGGCACCCTGAGTTCGCCCGGTCAGGCGTTTTGGCGGCTCTCGTGGAACCGGAGCGTCTGATCCAGTTCCGCGTGGCCTGGACGGCCGACGACGGCACACCGCACGTCAACCGCGGCTTCCGGGTGCAGTTCAACGGCGCTCTCGGCCCCTACAAGGGCGGCATCCGTTTCCATCCCAACGTCAACGCCGGGACCCTGAAGTTCCTCGGTTTTGAACAAACCTTCAAAAACGCGCTCACCGGATTGCCCATGGGCGGCGGCAAGGGCGGCTCCGACTTCGATCCCAAGGGACGCTCCGAAGCCGAAATCATGCGTTTCTGCCAGTCCTTCATGACCAGCCTCGCGCCGCACATCGGTCCCCACACCGACGTTCCCGCGGGTGACATCGGCGTCGGCGCACGGGAAATCGGCTACATGTTCGGCCAGTACCGCCGCCTTGCCAACGAATTCACGGGCGTCCTCACCGGCAAGCGCCCGGGCTGGGGCGGTTCGCTGCTGCGCCCCGAAGCCACCGGCTACGGCGTGGTCTATTTCACCGAAGAAATGTTCGCCCAGAAGGGTGAAAGCCTGCGGGGCAAGCGCTGCGTCATTTCGGGATCGGGCAACGTGGCCTTGTTCACGGCCGAAAAGCTGCTGGAGTACGAAGCCGTTCCCCTCACCCTGTCCGACTCGTCCGGGTTCATTTACGACCCCAACGGCATCACGGCCGAACGTCTGGCCTACATGCGCGAGCTGAAGGAAACCCGCAAGGGCCGCGTCTCGGATTACGCCGAACATTTCGGCGTGGAGTTTCATCCCCAGGCCCGTCCCTGGAGCGTCCCGTGCGACATCGCATTCCCCTGCGCCACGCAGAACGAGCTGAATGAAGGGGACGCGCACACGTTGGTGAAGAACGGGTGCAAGGCGGTGGTTGAGGGCGCGAACATGCCTTCCACGCCCGAAGCCGTACGCGTCTTCCAGGAGGCGGGCGTGGCGTTCGCGCCGGGCAAGGCCGCCAACGCGGGGGGCGTGACCGTGTCCGGGCTGGAAATGACCCAGAATGCGACCCACTCCCACTGGACGTGGGAGGAAGTCGACCTGCGTCTCCGCGTGATCATGCGCAAGATCCACTCACGGTGCGTCGAAGTTTCGGATGAGTACGGTGCGTCGGGCAACTATGTCGCGGGCGCCAACATCGCGGGCTTCCTCCGTGTGGCGGAAGCCATGCAGGATCAAGGTCATATCTAGTCCGGTCGGGGGTCCCCGGTCACCGACGGATCCCCCCTTGTCTCCGTGAAGGTACGGGGAGCGGGCCGGCGCCCTCCCCGTTTTTCCGGGGCGCGTCCCCCTCCCGGCTTCCCGTCGCCGTGTTTCCTGCAGCTTTCACGAGCCTTTCGCGTCGCAGGAGTGCATCTTTATGGTATGAACCCTCCCGTTCCCCTGCTGCTTCTGCCCGGCCTGCTGAACGACGCGCGCCTCTGGACGGCGCAGGTTGAAGGATTGTCGGACGTCGCCACGTGCGTCGTCGGAGACCTGACGGAAGAATCCCACATGCGGACGCTGGCGCGCTCCGTCCTGGACCGGGCCCCCGAACGCTTCGCCCTCGCCGGACTGTCCATGGGCGGGTACACCGCGCTGGAAATCATGCGTCAGGAACCCGCGCGGGTCACCGCCCTCGCGCTGGTCGACACCCAGGCCCGCCCTGACACCCCCGAAGCGTCCCAAAACCGTCGCGAACAGGTCCGACGCGCGGAGACGGATTTCGAGGGCATCATCGACACGTTGTTTCCCAAACTGGTGCACCCGCAGCGGGCACAGGACGCAGCGCTGAAGGCTCTCTTCCGGTCCATGGCGCGCGCGCTCGGCCCTGAGGTGTTCGCACGCCAGCAATCCGCCATCATGAGCCGCATCGACAGCCGTCCGTTCCTGCCGCGCATCGCGTGTCCGACCTTGGTGTTGTGCGGGCGCGAGGATGGCGTCACGCCCGTCGCATTGCATGAGGAAATGGCGGCGGCGATTCCCGGCGCGCATCTTGAGGTGATCGATGAATGCGGGCACCTCTCCGCCGTCGAGAAGCCCGCTGCCGTCACGCAGGCGCTACGAGCCTGGCTGCAACGCCTGTAAGGCCGCGCCGGTCCGGTGCTATCGTCGCCACCGCCGTCCCTCGCGCCGCCCCATCCCCCCCACCCGTCCCCCTGCAGAGGAGCGCATGAATTTTTCGCCCGAAGATCTGGAAATGCTCATGAGGTTGCTGGCATCGCTGGCGGCCGGCGCCATCATCGGTTATGAACGGTCGTTCCACGGCCGCCCCGCCGGCTTCCGGACCCACGCGCTGGTCTGCGTGGCCTCCAGCCTCTTGATGCTCGTGACCGTCTATGAGGCGCACTGGGTGCGCACCGCGCATGACGCCATCCGCATCGACCCGACCCGCATGGCGCAGGGCATCATGACCGGCATCGGGTTTCTGGGCGCCGGAGTGATCATCAAGGAAGGGTTGTCGGTGCGGGGCCTGACCACCGCGGCCTCAATCTGGATCACGGCCGCGATCGGCGTGCTGGCCGGCATCGGGTTCTACTTCCCGCTGGTGGTCTCCGTGCTGCTCACCGTGGGCGTGCTGTCGCTGTTCCGAAAGCTTGAGCTGTGGATGCCCACGCAGACGTTCTACTCCTTCGACGTCAAGTTCCCCCGGGACGCGGGCATGAATGAGGAAGGCCTCCGCACGCTGGCCGCCGAACACGGATTCGACACCTCGCACCTGAGTTATCGCTTCGACGGCACGACGCAGACGCGCCGCTACAACATCACCCTGAGAACCACGCGACCGAAAAGCGCCTCGCGCCTCATCGCCGCGCTGGAGGCCGTGGACAGCGTGCTGGAATTCCGCCTGACGCCCGGTGCGTCCTGACGGTCCGGCCGACTAGACCGGGCGGATGAGGTCCAGACCCGGGAGCGGACCGCCCGGGAACTGCATCAGGCGCGCGCCATCGGCCAGTGTTCCCAGGTCGACCACGGCAAAACCCGCCGCGTCCATCAGGCCGCCGACCACCTTGCGTGCGGCCGCGTCGTCCCCGCACAGGAAGAAGACGCGGCGCCCGCCTTCGCTCAAGGGGCTTTGCGCCAGCACGGTGGCGGCGAAGGTATTGCCCGCCTTGACGAGGCGCGCTCCGGGAACAAGGTCCGCCACCACCGCGCTGGACGCGCGGTTACCCAGGTCCACGATCTTGAAGCCGGGATTGATGATCGCGTTGGTGACGTCAATGACGATGCGGTCGTTCCAGGCCGGGGCATCCGCGAGCACGGTCTCCAGGTGCTGCCAGGGAACCGAGAGGACGACGATGTCGGCCGCCAGCGCTTCGTCCGTCGTGCCGGCGAAAACTCCCGCCTCTTCCCCGCCCAACTCCTCCACCGCAGCGCCGAGTGATTCGGGACCGCGGCTGTTGCTGAGAACGACGCCGCATCCGGCGTGAAGGAAATGACGCGCCATGGCGCGGCCGATGGTGCCGGCTCCAATGATCCCGACCAGGGGAGGCGTTTGCCCAGACATAAAATCTCCGCTGCGAAATGAATGCTCCGGGGGATGGGTCCCGCATCGGGAAACCCCGGGGCCCCCCGGCCCGAAAACCCCTCCGGCCTAGCCGTCCTTCTCCCACGGGGCGTCGAACGTGATCGGACGGCCCCAACCGGGCGTCCCGAACACGCCGTCGTCGTAGACGACCTTTCCCCGCACAATGGTCTTTTTGACCTGGCCCTTGAGGGTCCATCCGTCGTACGGGCTCCAGTTGACGCGCGTCTGCAACTGCCCGTTGCGCACGACGTGCTGCGCGTCCAGATCGACCAGAACGAAATCCCCGTCGTGGCCTTCGGCAATGCGGCCTTTGCCTTTCATGGCGTACAGGCGCGCGGGCGCCTCGCACATCCAGCGGACGAGGTCATGAAGCGTGCAATGGCCGTTCAACGCACGGTCGAGCATCAACGGAAAAAGGGTCTCAACGCCGGGCATGCCGGCGGGCGCCTGCGGGTAGCCCTTGTCCTTTTCCTCACGCGTGTGCGGCGCGTGGTCGGTGGCGGTGCAATCGATCACGCCGTCGACGAGCGCTTTCCACAAAGCCTTGCCGTGACGCTCTTCACGCAACGGAGGATTCATCTGCGCATACGTGCCCAGCTTGTCGTAAACACCCGGAGCGACCAGAAGAAAATGCTGCGGACACACCTCGACGGAGATCAGTCCTTCCACTTTTTCGGCACGCAGAAAATCGGCTTCCTCCTCCGTCGTGCAGTGAAGGATGTGAAGGCGACGGCCGTATTTCTTCGCGAGTTCCACCGCCAGCGTGGTGGCCTTGAGGGCGGCTTCGGGAGAGCGGACGAAGGGGTGGTCGTGGAGGGTGGCCTTGTCTCCGAGACGCTCCTTCGCGTCCTTGATCATAAGGTCGTCTTCGGCGTGCACGGCGATCAACTTGCGGCCGTTTCCGAAGATCCTTTCAAGATCGGGACGCTCGTTCACCAGCAAGGTTCCGGTGGAAGAACCCATGAACACCTTGATGCCGCAGGCTTCGGGACATGAGTTCAGCTCTTCGAGATTATCGGGCGTGGCCCCGATGAAGAACCCGAAGTCCACATGGCACTTGGTCGACGCCAGCGCATACTTGTCCCGAATCATTTGGGCGGTGGTGCCGGGAGGGTTCGTGTTGGGCATCTCAAGGAAGGCCGTCACGCCGCCGGCAGCGGCCGCACGCGAGCCCGACTCAAGATCTTCCTTGTGGGTGTTGCCGGGCTCGCGAAAGTGCACCTGCGGGTCGATGATCCCCGGGAAAAGGTGCAATCCCGCCGCCTCGATGACGTCTTCTCCCCCCCGGGGGACAAGACCGTCGGCGATGTCCGCAATCTTTCCGTTCACAACGCGTACATCCGCCTGAATCGTGGTGTCCGGCGTCACGATCCGTGCGCCGCGAATCAACATGTTCGACATGAATAGTCCCCGATATGATGAATCAAGAATAAAAAACCCCGCATCCGGGATGTGGGGTTCAACGACGACCCTGCGGACCCTCGGCCCCGAACAAGGTTTACTTGAGCAGGGTTTTGAGCATCAGCTGCACGCCGTTGAGCTGCGTCTTCAGCGTCTTCACGGCCGCCAGCGCGCTCTTGATGCGGCGAGCTTTCCGCCCGTCCAGCGCGGACTTGGCGGGCGTGCCCCGCGGAGCGCCTCCGGGACCGAGTTTGATCCAGCGGCGCAAGGCGATGTAGGATACGCCGAATTCACGCGTGGCGGCGGAGATTCCGCCGCGCCCGTGCTTCTCGACGAACGCAAGGATCTTCTTGCGTTCGGCTTCGGTGTAACGCTTTCCGGTGTCGCCTTTTTTGCGGGTGGTCTTGGTCATGAAACGCCTTTCGATGAAGGTGCGGTTCCGGAACGGAACGACACAATGACGGAATCCACGCAGACATGAAGTTCCGTCCGGATCACAAGGTCGCAAATTTACTAGTAACTAGAATATTATCAACCATTATTTGATTTACAATAATGACAATGCACCGCACAGCCGCAAACAAACGTTTTCAGTGGAGAGACGGGGATTTGTCGTATTTTTTATCACTCTCTCATGAAAAGCCTTGGCATGAGCCTGTTTGATCCTGAAAACCCGCCTTTTCTCACCCTGACGCGTCGGGAAGGGACGCTTTCCGTTTCTGAAATCCGGAGCCGGTTTCCGGTCGCGGACGTGAGCGCAGGCTTGCTGCATCTGTGGCATGACCACTGGGACGAAGCCCATGAAATCGCGCAATCGTGTGAAGGCGAGCGCGATCATGACATGCTTCACGGAATCCTCCACCGGAAGGAAGGCGACTTCTCCAATGCCGCCTACTGGTTTCGCAGGGCCGGTCGCCATCCCTGTTTTCCCCTGATCGCCGAAGGCGTGACGGCATTGAGCGCGCGGCGTGGGCACCCTGTCCCGGCGTTTGCGCACAAGGCATGGGATCCGGCCGGTTTCGTGCAGGCGGTCAGGACCCCTGCGGCTCGTCCCGGGGAAAGCTTTCTGCGTGCGGTGCAGGCTGTGGAAATCATGACGTTCCATTCATGGCTGCAGCCACACGGGTCGCCATGACGCTCTTGCCCTTAACGCGCTGCCGTCCTCGGCCTCAAACTCCACTCCGCGTGGCGATCGTACTCTTCACGCTCTGCCTGTCCACCGTGTCCGCCGCGCCGCTGCGCATCGCCACGTTCAACGTGAAATGGCTGACGGCGAGCGCCACGGAGACACGCATGGCTCCCTGGAAAACGGAAGTGGAACTCGCGGCGCACCGACGCGGACTGGCGGCCGCCATCGCGGCCCTCCGCGCCGATGTCCTGTGTCTTCAGGAAGTCACCAGCCGCCGCGCGCTGGAAATGCTCGCGGCGGAACCCGCGCTTCAGTCCTTGAAGTACCGCATCCTGCACGTCGAGTCGGAAGACCGGGGCACGGGACAGGACGTCGTCTTCCTGGTGGCGTCGCGCATACGCCTGGACACCCTGTGGCGGGACGGCGAACCCGCTCTCATCCGCCGGTTCGCGGACACCCTCGCCGGCCGACCGGCCGACATGGGACGAAACGACCCCAGGCGGCAACGGTTGACCAAGCATGCCTTGGTCTGCTTTTCCAGCCCCCGGAAAATCTGCGCCCTGGGACTCCACCTCCTCGCCCACCCAGATGACCGGAGCCGTCAGGAGAAGCGCGAAACCCAGGCCCGCATCGCGGCGCACATCGTGCGGACCGAAATCATGGCCCGCGGCTATACGCCGGTCGTCCTCGGGGACATCAACGATTTCGACCCGGTTGCGGGCGGGCCGTCGACGTACCGCCTCAGGCAGCGGAACGTCTTCCGGATCCTCAAGGATTTGGATACAACCCGCCCGGGAGCGGAATTGATGAATGCCGCCAAGCTTTTGCCTCCCGAGGGGCGATATTCCGCGTGGTGGGACAAAAACAGAAATGGCGCACGCGACGCAACCGACCCCCTGTCGCTCATCGATCACATTCTCGTGGACCAAAGTTTGACGCGGAAGATGCGTACGGAAATCCGGCATGACCTCCACGACGGCACGCTCTCGGACCATTGGCCCGTGGTCGTGGAGATTTCGCCCCTCACCGCACGATAAGCCCCGGCTTCGCGGGAAAATTGACGGACAGCGTGACAGAATATAGGTTGTCATATAACCTCGGAATCCCATGAACACCCTTTCTCCCTTTCGCTACGCAATCGCTGCTCTGTTATGCGGGTGCGCTCCCATGTTGATGGTTCCCCCCACCCACCTCAGTCAAGGGGAGTCACCACGCGCCCTTCGTGCCGGACAGGTTTCGGCGGGCGGAAGCTACGCCGGAGTGGGAACGTTCAGCGGGCTGTTCGAATCGGGCCTCAGCGCGAGGATGTTCAGCGGCGAGACCACCGTGGGGCTCGGCGGCGACATGGATCTCAGGGTGCTGGCCTCTTATGCCTCCCTCCGTTCGGAAGGCGAAGAGGTCCGGTTGTTCGGGAGCTCGGGAAAACATATCGACTATTACGAGGTCACGGGATTCGACCGCAACGTGTTCGCCACGACACTCAGGCTCAAATGGAATCCGCATCGCAACCCGGGTTGGGCGATGACCTTGGGAGGAGGCCTGGGTGACGGCTTGGGCCAGAATTTCTGGTCGGTGGAACATGCCCAGATTTTCGGGGCGGAAAACCGGTTTTTCATCCCCTACTTCAACCTGAAAAGCGTCCTCAGCGGCCCTGTGGATGCGCGCAAGGTCACGTGGAATTCGACGAAATACTGGCCCGAATATTCCAAAACTCCCCGCACCACCTTGGGCCTGGAGGCCATCATGGGTATCCGGCTACCCCTCACGGACCTCAGAACGGCTTCGGACCGGAGGCGAGCCAACCATCCCTTTCTGAGAGGCGAGATCGGCGTCCTCTCGCTTCAGGACGGAGATTCAACTGCCATCATGGGCGCCACCGCCTCGGTCGCCCTGGTGTTTCCGCTCCGCAGATGAAGTTCAGAGAGCGCTCGTAAAGCGTTACAAGGACACGCTGAAATACCAGGCATCCCTTCCCGTGCGCCTGCCCGACACGATCTCGCGCTGACCGATCACGAAGCGCGGGTTCGCCCACACACGCGTCCCCGGAATACGGGTGCCGACCACGGGACCGGCGCTCGTGAAGTCGCGCGCCTGAAGACGAGCCCACACGGTCCTCAACTGCGTAAGGTTGAACTCATACTCCCGCATCGAGTGTCGCTCATCGAGCTGTCCGTCCGGATCCTTCAACCACCCGGTGCCCACCCTGAAGCCCAGCACACCGGCCGTGTAGCCATAAGTCCGCGTCCAGGAATCGCTCCACGAGGCATGGCGGTGCACCTCCCTGTCCCCGTCATAACCGAGGGACACCTCGACGAGATCGGCGAAACCCAGCTGCAGCCCCACGCCGTTGCTCCACGTGCGCGGCAACGGGTCGGACATATCCGGATCGACATACCACACCTCCGGTCCCAGGTTCCTGAGGGCGACGCCGAGGGAGGGCGTGATGGCGAGCGCCTGGACCGCCGGCCACGGGCGCCAGGTTTTGGAGGCCGCCAGACCGGCGTCGAACGCCCACCCCGCGGCGTCTCCCATCCCGATCTCGCTGTGATAAAACTTCGCCGCGAGCCCGACGCTCAGGAACCGGGCCACGCCGACTCCCGCCGCCAAGCCATAGACGGATTCTCCGTCGTCCACCACCGCAGGGTGAGTGGCGTTCCTGATGTCGAGCGTATTGCGATAGACGGCGATGCCGAAATCATGCTTCAATCCCGGGTATACGACTGCCACGGCCGAAAAATCCTGCGCATTCTCGAGAATCAGGTCCTGCGAGGATGTCGAGAGATGAATGTTCGATCCCGTGGACGTCCTCAGCCCGGCCAACAGGGCGGGGTTGTACCACGCGCTGGCCACGCCGGCCGGAATGGCGACGCCGGTTTGCAAGGCGGCATGGCCGTCGCCGCCGGGAGGCGGCATGGCGAGAGTGATGGGGCCTTCCTGCGCCCGCGAGAGCGACAGCCCCACGGTCACCACAACGGTCAGAGCGAACAAGATCCGTTTCATGCGGAAGAAGATAATTAGCGGGTAAGCCCGACGGCTGATCGTCAACCGGATGGGCTCACGATCGCCGGCCGTGGCGACCGCGTGCGCGAACGCACGCGCGCCTTCGCATACCCTAGGGGCGTCGCCCCTCCTCCGCCATCATCTTGGTCAACCATTCACCCGTGTGGGAGCCGGGGGTTCCCGCGACGTCCTCGACCGTCCCCTTGGCGATCACACGACCGCCCCCATCCCCGCCTTCGGGGCCCATGTCGAGCACGTAGTCCGAATTGCGGACGATGTCGAGATTGTGCTCGATCACCAGTACGGTGTTGCCCTGCGCCACCAGCGAATGGAGAACGACGAGCAGTTTGCGCACGTCTTCGAAATGCAGGCCCGTCGACGGTTCGTCGAGGATGTAGAACGAGCGCCCGGTGGCGCGCCGCGACAACTCCGCGGCCAGCTTCATGCGCTGCGCTTCGCCGCCCGACAGCGTGGTCGCCGACTGGCCCATCTTGATGTAACCCAGGCCCACATCGAGCAGCGTGCGCAGCTTGGCCGCGATGGGAGGAATGCTCTGGAAGAACGCGTAGGCGTCCTCGATGGTGAGGTCGAGGACGTCCGCGATCGACTTGCCCTTGTAAAGAACCTGCAGCGTGTCCCGGTTGTAACGCTTGCCTTTGCAGACTTCGCAGGGAACGTACACGTCAGGGAGGAACTGCATCTCGATCTTGATCAGGCCGTCGCCCTCGCAGTTTTCGCACCGGCCGCCCTTCACGTTGAAGCTGAAGCGTCCGGGCTTGTAGCCGCGGACCTTCGACTCGGGCGTCATCGCGAAGAGGTTGCGGATCTCGGTGAACAGGCCGGTATAGGTCGCCGGGTTGGAGCGCGGCGTGCGGCCGATGGGGCTCTGGTCGATGACGATGGCCTTGTCGAGATGCTCGAGGCCGCTGATGGCTTTGTAAACACCCGGTTTCTCGCGCGCGCCGTGCAGCTTCTGCGCCAGCACCTTGGCCAGCACGTCGTTGATCAGCGATGACTTGCCGCTGCCCGAGACGCCGGTTACCGAGATGAACTTTCCGAGCGGGAACGACGCGTCCACGCCCTTGAGGTTGTTCTGCGACACGCCGGTGATCTTGAGGAACTTGCCGGTGTGGTCGGGGATCTTCGACGCATCGCGGCGGATCAGGTCCTTCGCGCCTTCCGCGATGGTCGCGCGGTCGATGCGTTTGCGGCCGCTGAGATAATCTCCCGTGTCGGTGCGGGCGGACGCGATGAGTTTCTCCGCGGGGCCCGAGAACATGATGCGGCCGCCGTGCACGCCCGCCGCGGGGCCGATGTCGATCACCCAGTCGGCGAGGCGGATGGTGTCCGCGTCGTGCTCGACCACCAGCACGGTGTTGCCCAGGTCGCGCAGACGCTGCAGCGTCTGCAACAGGCGGTCGTTGTCGCGCTGGTGCAGGCCGATGGACGGCTCGTCGAGCACGTACAGCACGCCGGTGAGTCCGGTGCCGATCTGCGACGCCAGGCGGATGCGCTGCGCCTCGCCACCCGAGAGCGTCCGCGCCGTGCGGGCCAGGTTGAGGTAATTCAGGCCCACGCTCACGAGAAAGGTCAGGCGCCCGAGGATCTCCTTGAACACCTGCTTCGCGATGGCGCGCTCCTGCTCCGAGAGATCGTCCTCATCCGGAGTGATCTTCGGAAACTTGTAGAACTGGTACAGCGTCGACTCCACCGCGTCGTCCCAGGGCGTGCCCTCCTGCAGGGTGCGCATCCATTCGTAGGCACGCCCGATCGACAACGTGCACACGTCGACGATGTTCACGCCGCGGATGGTCACGGCCAGCGATTCGGGCTTCAGGCGCAGGCCCTTGCACGTGCCGCACGGCTTGTCGTCCATGTAGGTCTCAAGATCGCGGCGCACGTGCTCGCTTTCCGTCTGCTCATAGCGGCGCTTGATCGAACTGATCACGCCTTCGTAGCGGGCATGCCACGTGTTGGAATGCCCCGACGATGCGCCCCACTTCACCTTGTAGCGCTCTTCACCGGTCCCGTTCAAAATGATATCGAGGTGTTTTTTCGACAGCTGCTTCAGCGGCACCGTCAGCGAAAAACCTTCCTTCTTCGCGATCTGCGTCAGCAACTGCGTGTTCCAGCCGTCCGCGTTGTCGGCCGTGCCCGCCCACGGCAGGATGCCGCCGTCGGCGATGGACAAATCCATGTCGAACAACGCGCGCACGTCCACTTCCTTGATGAACCCCAGGCCGTTGCAGGCCGGGCACGCGCCGTGCGGCGAGTTGAACGAAAACGTGTGCGGCTCGATCTCCGGAAACGACTGCCCTGTCGCCGGGTCCACCAGCCGCTCCGAGAAATAGACGTCCTCTTTCTGATCCACGAGGTGCACGTACAACTCGCCTTCGGCGTGCCTGAGCGCCAGCTCCACCGAATCGGTCAAACGCTTCTTGAACGCCTCGTCCTCATGCGCGCCGGGCTTGATCCCCAGCCTGTCGACCACCAGCTCGATGTTGTGCTTCACGTAGCGGTCGAGCTTGATCTTCTCCTCGAGTTGATACACCTGGCCGTCCACGCGGGCGCGCACGAACCCCTGCTGCAGGTAACGCTGGAACAGATCCTCGTACGTGCCCTTGCGATCCTTCACCAGCGGCGCCAGCAACAGCACCTTCACCTCGCCCGCGGCCTTGCGGGTCGCCGGCAGCAGCGCGATCGCATCCACGATCTCCTGCACGGTCTGGCTCTTGAGCCGCTTGCCCGTCACCGGGCTGCGCGCATGCCCCCCGCGCGCGTACATCAATCGCAGATAGTCGTAGATCTCCGTGATGGTGCCCACCGTCGAGCGCGGATTGTGCCCCGCGCTTTTCTGGTCGATCGAAATCGCGGGCGACAACCCTTCGATCAGGTCGACGTCGGGCTTCTCCATCATGCCGAGGAACTGCCGCGCGTACGAGGACAGCGATTCCACGTAACGACGTTGCCCTTCGGCGTAAATCGTATCGAACGCCAGCGACGACTTCCCTGAACCCGACAATCCCGTGATGACCACGAGCTTGTCCTTGGGAATGTCGACGTCGACATTCTTCAGGTTGTGCGCCTTCGCCCCGCGCACGCGGATCACATGCTCACCGGCATGTTCAAGGATGGGAGCACCCGTCCGGGCGGAAGCCGGGGAGACGGAGGCGACGACCGGAGGCACGGGGTTCGATTTCACGGGGGTCTTTTTGGGCATGGAAAACCGTCAGGCGAAAGGATCAGGAAAGACCACGAAAAATAGTGATTCGGTGAAATTTTGTGCAGTAAGATACCCAATCCTTCCCCGCCGGACTGGAATGCAGCGAAAACAATGACTCTCCGCAACCACATGGATTTTTTGGGGGTGCACGGCGTCCCGCCGGGTGTACCGTTCCGGCCCCCCTCGTGCGGACGGGGGTCGCCCGCCCGCCCCGTGTTGACCCGACACGCCACGCGGCGCCTTTTACCGGGTACGGGTCACGGCGCGGGTTCGCCCGGTGTCTCCGGCGCCGCGTTCTGTTCCGCCATGCTCACCCGCCCCGAACTTTGGGCCGGGTTCCCGTTGTTTCCACGGTCGCGCGCATCGCGCGACGTCCCGTCCTTGCCGTGGTAATGCGGGTCGAGGATGGGGTCGTGCCGCCCGCGCGGGGTGGTCTCCTTCTGTGCTGGTGGGGGACATACGTCGTCTTGGGGTGATCGCTTCGGGTCGTTCATCGGAACCTCCTCCTGGATTGACCTAAGAAACAGCCTACAAGGCTAACCCGACCGAATCCCGCGAGGGAGGCCCCCTTCCCGGGAACGTGCCGCGCCACCGCGTCCTCAGCGAGGCTCGCGCGGCGTTCTCCCCAGAATCAACTGGTACAAGCCGGTCCTCCATGCCTCCAAGCGCCCTGCGCTCGGGGGAGTCGGCTTTTCGCGAGAACGAATCGAGATCGGATCACTGCCGAAGTATCCGGTACTGTCATCGGTGACCACGTACCGGAACACGATCTTGTCGCCGCGTGTGCATCGATACAGGGGATGCCCTGACACACAGTCCGTCGAATCGATCACGAAGCCCGCCACTTGCAACTTCACATGAACGTCGTCTTTGCGGGCATAAAGGATTTTGTTGTATCCCGGCAGCGAATGGAATGTGGACTTGTCCGCGCAGCCTCCTCCCACCGATGACGCATCGTCGCTGGAAACCATGAATCCGACGCCCACCGGAATCGCGCCGTGACAGGGGCTCAGGCTCGCGGGGCCGATCGAATCGGGCGCCATGAGCTGCGCGGGAAACCACGTCGCGGAATCCCAAAGCGTGTCGGAGGCGCCTTTGTATCCGAAATCGGTCTCGTCTCCCTGGACGACGAGTGCCGTCGGTACGCCATAACTGCATCCCGTAATGCACAACTGACCTTCGGTCACGACGCGGATCAATGCAAGGCCCATGCTGAACGTCACGGTGTCGGGCACGTCGCTCCGCGTCGACAACGCGATATTGGAGCGGCCGTCCATCGTGAACGTGCCGTGTTGTCTTCCGCCGGTGAACGAAATCGTCGTATCGAACGCCGCGGCGCGAGAAGGCGCGAGAACCAAGCCGCAGACCGTGACCATCGCAAGGAGATTGATGGAATATTTCATTGTAACGAAAACATACTGACTACCCTTGCGCCCGCCCACTTTCCGGCATGCCCGCAGAAGCATGTCTCCGGCACCGGCTTCGGATCCTCGTATGTTGTGATCATGCCACCCGAAATCTGGACCATCGGCCACTCGGTGCTTCCGCTTGAGGAATTCCTCCGCCATCTCCGTGCGCATGACGTCGCCTGCATCGCCGATGTGAGGCGCTTTCCCGGATCGCGGCGGCACCCG
>CAYQFG010000002.1:0-32080 GCA_964416695.1 uncultured Bifidobacterium sp. | reverse complement strand
TGACGTCGCCTGCATCGCCGATGTGAGGCGCTTTCCCGGATCGCGGCGGCACCCGCACTTCGAATCGCACGCGCTGGCGGCGTCACTCGCCGCGGCGGGGATCCACTATCATCATTTCCCCGGTCTCGGCGGGCGCCGCACGCCCCGCCCCGACTCGACCAATCTCGCGTGGCGCCACCCGTCCTTCCGCGGCTATGCGGACTACATGGAAACGGCGGAGTTCCAAAGCGCGGTGGACAGGCTGGCCGAACGCGCGCGCGCGGAACGCACGGCGATGATGTGCGCCGAAGGCTCGTGGGCGCGCTGCCACCGCGGCTTGCTGGCGGACTGGTTCCGGGAACACGGCTGGCGCGTGTGGCATATTGAAGGGACGAGTCGGGCGCGGGAGCACTCCGGCACGTCCGTGGCGAAGGCACGCGAACGGATCCTGCCGCTGTTCGATGCGAACCCGTGAAGCCCGCACGACCCGGGCCGGGCACTCGCTCCCCGGCCAGCCGTCAGGGCGGGAAGAAGGATCGCTGCTGAAAACGCAGGCCGCCGAGAATCTGCTCCACGCGCTCCGGCGACAAACATCCGATGTATTCGCGCAAACCGGCTTTCTCGACCACGGAGAGCTGCGAGACGATCACCGCACTGCGCTTGTCCAGTCCACCTTCTCCCGGTTCCAGCAAGACGTTCCCCGGCTCGTGCGCCCGGCCCAGATTTGTGGTGAGGGCGCAGACGATCACGGTCGGAATGCGGGCCCGGTTGAACACATCGTCCTGGACGACGACATGCGGGTGACGTATGGGAGGCACGGAGCCCGTGTGTCCCTCTGGAGCCAGCCAGTAAATCTGCCCACGCAAGATCGTTTCGGAATCCCGTCCCCGCATGCACGGGAATAAAGCAACAAAGTGTCTTCCCAGAAAGACGCATTCCCGGAAGACCACCCGTCCACCCCCGCGCAGCGGGCACGCCCCAAAACGCCCTTTCGGATTCTTCCTACATTTACCCTTAAAACCCGCAAATTCGGGGAGTTAGCCCCTCATTTCCCGCTGCGCGGCACACGACAGGGCCCGCCGGCGCTCCCCGCTCCATTCCGTTTTTCCCGAGGATTTCATGGCCGAAAAATTCATCTACTACATGAACCGCGTGTCCAAGACGTATCCGCCTTCCAAGAAGGTGCTGGACAACGTGTCGCTCTCGTTCTACTACGGCGCCAAGATCGGCGTGATCGGCTACAACGGCGCGGGTAAATCCACGCTGATGAAGATCATGGCCGGCATCGACAAGGATTTCGACGGCGAAGCCTGGATCGAATCCGGCCGCACCGTCGGCTACCTGTCGCAGGAGCCGCAGCTCGACCCGAACCTCACGGTGAAGGAAAACGTGGAGCTCGCCGTGGCGTCGACGAAGAAGCTGCTCTCCGACTTCAACGAGATCTCGCTGAAGTTCGGCGAGGAGATGAGCGACGACGAGATGAACAAGCTGCTGGAGAAGCAATCGAAGTTGCAGGACCAGATCGAGGCGGTGGATGCCTGGGATCTCGACCGCCATCTCGAAATCGCGATGGACGCCCTGCGGCTGCCGCCCGGCGACTCCGCCGTGACGAACCTGTCCGGCGGTGAGAAGCGCCGCGTGGCGCTGTGCAAGCTGCTGCTCGAGAAGCCCGACCTGCTGTTGCTCGACGAACCGACCAACCACCTGGATGCCGAGTCGGTGTCGTGGCTGCAGACGCACCTTGCGGCCTACAAGGGTTCGGTGATTCTGGTGACGCACGATCGTTACTTCCTCGACAGCGTGGTGGGCTGGATCCTCGAGCTCGACCGCGGCCGCGGCTACCCCTATGAGGGCAACTACTCGTCGTGGCTGGAGCAGAAGGCGACGCGCCTCAAGCAGGAGGAGAAGGAAGAGAGCAGCCGTCAGCGCCAGCTGAAGGCCGAACTGGAATGGGTGCGCATGTCGCCCAAGGCCCGCCAGAGCAAGGGCAAGGCCCGCCTCGCGTCGTACGAGGAGTTGCTGGAGAAAAGCACGCCCGAAAAGCTCAAGAGCGCGCAGATCTCCATCCCGCCCGGCCCGCGCCTCGGCGACACCGTGATCGAGGTCAAGGGCGTGCGCAAGGCCTACGGCGACAAGCTGCTGTTCGAAAACCTCGAGTTCAGTTTGCCCAAGGCGGGCATCGTGGGCGTGATCGGCCCCAACGGTGCGGGCAAGACCACATTGTTCAAACTGATCACCGGCCAGGAGCAGCCCGATGCGGGCACCGTGCGCCTGGGCGAGAGCGTGGTGCTCAGCTACGTGGACCAGAGCCGCGACTCGCTCAACGGCGACAACACGGTGTTCCAGGAAATCGCCGGGGGCGACGTGGACTTCATCAAGCTCGGCGGCCCGCTGGGCGTGGAAGTGCCGGCGCGCGCCTACGTGGCGAAGTTCAATTTCGGCGGCAGCGACCAGCAGAAGAAGGTGAAAGACCTTTCGGGTGGTGAGCGCAACCGCGTGCATCTCGCGAAGCTGCTGCAAACCGGGGGCAACGTCCTGCTGCTTGACGAGCCCACGAACGACCTCGACGTGGAAACGCTGCAGGGGCTTGAGAACGCGATCGCCGAGTTCTCGGGTTGCGCGGTCATCATCTCCCACGATCGCTGGTTCCTCGACCGCCTCGCAACGCACATCCTCGCGTTCGAAGGAGACTCACGAGTGGTGTACTTCGAGGGTAACTACGAAGCCTACGAAGAGAGCCGCCGCAAGCGCCTCGGCATCGACGCCGATACGCCGCACCGCATCCAGTACAAGCCGCTGACGCGAAGCTGAGTGCGGAGCTGACGGAGACACAGGCGGATGATGAACGGAAAAGGGCTGCACCGATACGGGGCAGCCCTTTTCTCATGTATCATTCCACCTTTCCAGCATTCGGAGCCACCACATGCCTCTCCCTCTTCCTTCCGTCGCCATCCTCGGCCTGGGCATCATCGGTGAACGCTGGGCGCGCAACCTCCTTGAGGACGGCGTCCCGCTGAAGACCTGGAACCGCACCCCCAAGGAGTTTCCGGGATTCACGCCCAGCGCCGCCGACGCCGTGCGCGGCGCGGAATTCATCATCATGGTGCTGGCCGACCCGGCCTCGGTGTCCTCCGTCCTCGACACGATCGAGTCCACCCTCGGCCCCGGCCAAACCGTCATCCAGTCGACCACCATTTCGCCCGAGTGGTCGAAAACGTTCGCGGCGCGCGTGGAGGCAACCGGTGCGCGCTTCCTGGAGGCCCCGTTCACGGGGAGCCGCCCCGCCGCCGAGGAACGGAAAACCGTGTTCTACCTCGGCGGCGACGAGGATCTCATCGGACACTGCCGCCCGTTGCTTTCGCGCATCGGCCACAAGCTGTTCCGCATCGGGCCGCTGGGAGCGGGCTCGGCGCTCAAGCTCGCGATGAACATGAACATCGCCCTGGTGATGCAAGGCCTGTCCGAAAGCCTCCGGTTCGCCCGCGCCGCCGGCATCCCGGACGACGTCTACTTCGAGGCCTTGCAGGTGAACTCTTCGCGCTCGCCGCTCGCCGACATGAAAGAGCCCAAACTGAAAGGGACGGATTACACGCCCCAGTTCTCGCTGAAGCACATGGACAAGGACCTGCGGCTGGCGCTCGAAACCGCCGCCGCCGCAGGCGGCCTCGACCTCCCGAACCTCACGCGCCTTAAGGCGCAGTACGATGCGGGGATGGCGAACGGCTGGGGTGATGAGGACTTCTCGGTGCTGATGAAGTTGTTGTGATCCCGCGGGATCACAAGGCACGACGTCCGTAACGAATCGTTTCAGCGGTCTCCTCCCGCGTTTCCGGGATTGCCCGGAATCGTCACGCCCTGTATCATAAAAGGCAGGAGCTCACATCAGGAGATCGCCATGAAACGCCCCGTCGCATCCGTTTTCGCCTTGCCCGCCTTGTTGTGTCTGTCCTTCGCGCTGCCCGCGGCCGCACAAACCGCGAACGGCGACCGGCGCCACGACGGCTTCTTCCTCTCCCTGAGTCCCGGCCTGGCCTTCGGCGGCACGGAGGCCGATCTGGGAGGAAACGCGGGGACCTGGGACAACATCACCTTTCGCGGCCCCGGTGGCATCCTGGATTTCAAGATCGGTGGAGCCATCCGTGAGAACGTCATCCTCAGCGCCGACTTCATCGCCCGCAACGTGCCGGGGCCGCGTCTGGAAACCGTCGGGGGCACCGAAACCCTCGACAACGACATCGTGCTGTCCGACGCCACCCTCGGCATGGGCCTCACCTACTACGTCATGCCCGCCAACATCTTCGTGAGCGGCACCCTGGGGTTCGGAACCTTCCGGTTGCAAAACGTTGATGACCAGGACGACGATCCCGTGGACACCAAGGCCGGCCTTTCCTTCCACGCCAAGGTAGGCAAGGAATGGTGGGTCAGCCGCAACTGGGGGTTGGGCGTCGCCCTCGGCTACGGGTTTCTGGGCGCGGAGCGCGACGAAAACTCCGATGCTGACTTCAACGGGGAGTATGCGTCCCACAAACTGTACGTCCTGTTCAACACCACGTTCAACTGAGGCCCGCCGTCACGACCACGCCGGACGACGACAACAAAAAACCCCGGCTCGCGGAGTCGGGGTTTTTTGTTGTCGTCGTCCGGCCGCACAGGCGACCGAAGGCGGCGGATCTACGGGGAGAACCGGATCAGGCGGACAGCTTCAGCTTGTCGGCCTGCTTCAGCGCGGCCTCGATGCCGTTCTTCGCGATGAAGCGGATGCCGGCACCCGTCACGCGCAGGGTCACCCAACGCTTCTGCGAAGGCACCCAAAAGCGCTTCTTCTGAATGTTGACCTCGAACCACTTGCGGGTGTGGTTCATGGCGTGGGACACCTGCATGCCCGACTGGCGCTTCTTACCGGTGATTTCGCATGTGCGGCTCATGATTGCCTCGGAACAAAAAATGGGGACGAGTCAGAATCTGGGGTTGCAAACCTAACAAAGCCCCCTGCAAAATCAAAGACTTAGACCGGAATCCTGCGGAAAATGCGCAAATTCGGCCCAAATCAAGGGGGTCACACGCCGGCCAAAACCTCAGGGAGGGAAAAGCGCACATTCTCCTCGAGAATGACGTAGTCCTCCGCCTCGGTTCCCGGAAACTCGGCCTGGAGCCACTTCACGACCTCCTGCACGAGATCTTCGGGGGCGGAGGCCCCGGAGGAAATCCCCACATTGGCGACGCCCTCGAACCACTCCCGCCGCAAATCCTGCGGACCATCGATCAGATACGAGGTTTTCCCCAGTTTTTCGCCCAGCTCGCGCAGACGGTTGCTGTTGGAGCTGTTCCTGGACCCGATCACCAGCAACACGTCCACAAGCTGCGCCATCTGTTCCACCGCGCTCTGACGGTTGGTGGTCGCATAGCACAGGTCGCCCTTTTCCGGGCCCTTGATATGGGGGAAGCGCTTCTTCAGGGCTTCGATGATCCCGCGGGTCTCTCCGATGGAGAGGGTGGTCTGGGTGGTATAGGCGAGTTCGTCGGCATCCATGTCGGGCAACGCCGCCGCCTCCTCGGGGGTTTCCACGAGGATGATTTCCCCGGGTTCAAGCTGGCCCATGGTCCCGATCACCTCGGGATGGCCTTTGTGGCCGATCAGCAGGATGCGCCGCTTGCTCTTGTGGTGACGCTGGACGGAGGAGTGCACCTTCTTCACGAGCGGGCAGGTGGCATCCACCGTGACCAGCTCGCGGTTTTCGGCATCCTTGTGCACGGCGGTGGGCACGCCGTGGGCGCTGAAAATCGCGACGGCTCCGGACGGCACTTCGTCCAGCTCCTTCACGAAGACGGCCCCCTTGTCGCGGAGGCGCTGCACCACGAACTTGTTGTGCACGATTTCGTGGCGCACGTACACGGGGGCGCCGAACTTCTCCAGCGCTTTTTCAACGATGCTGATGGCACGCTGCACGCCCGCGCAAAATCCGCGGGGAGAGGCGAGATAAATCTTCATGGTCATAAGGTACCAATCCCAGAGAAACGCAAAAATGATGAAATGAGGAATTGAGGAAATGATGTCGTCATGAAACGATGAAAACGATTTTTCGGCGGATGACCGCAGGATCCAGGCCGAAAATCGGGGTCAAATCATCATTTCATCATTCAATCTCTCCATCGCCCCCTACGCCATCTCCCCCACGCGCACCGCCTGCATCTGGTCCAGCGTGTACTCGTTACGGTGCCCGGAGGCCATGTCGACGGCGATCAGCTTCATGGGATCGCGGTTGCGCAATACGTGCAGGGGCTGCACGCGCAGGCGGACGCCGCCGCTGCCGTAGTTGAATTCGACGTTGCGCTGGGCCGCAATGGCGTTCTCCAGGGCGCGCAGGCGCTGGGCCGGCGTCTCTTCCCGCCCCCGCCCCGCCTCGCGCTCCGCGGCGTCCTCGCGGCGGACCGGCGCCACATGGCGGTAATCGGCCTCGCCGTGCGGAAACACGGGAAGGCTCCAGGCCGCCTCGGCCGCGTCGCTGATCACCGGCCGGCGCCGGGCGGCGGGCACGCTTTCGGAATCGTCGCCGGGCAAAAGGTCGAAGACGCGCAGCAGCTCCCGCGCGCGTTCCCGCATCTCGCGTGGGAGCACAAACCCGTATCCGGGGATGGTTTCGGTGACCAGTTCCATGAACTGGGGAAACCCTTCCAGTTCGACGAAGCGCCCTTCGTCGTGCACACGCAACATGAACACTTCGCGAAAGGCCGTCGACGCGTAGCTTGCCGCCCACTCGGAGAGGACGCGTTGCACGGAGGCGTCGAAGCCGAGCCAACCGGCGAGTTCCTCGAGCAGGTCGGTTCCCAGGCCCGCGCGCAACCCCGCGATCACGGAATCCTTGGTGAAGCGGTAACGCGTGACGCGCTCGTCGTTTTCGCGCACGCCCAGCAACTCGATCTGGAACAGCCGGTCCAGGGGGATCGCCGTCGGCACCAGGGCCTCGAAGTTCGGAAGCCCGCGTGCGCTTTCCACGCCGGCCGCCGCGACAGCCGCACGGTCCGCCGCGGACAGCACGCGCACCCAGCGGATGCGGCCGCGGTTCATGGCGAACTCCGCGCCTCCCGCCAGCCACAACTCCCGCAACAGGCGCGGCAGGTTTTCCCACGTGGTCAACTCCGAAGACGGCCGGGCCCGCGTCTTGTCCCATCCTTCGTACACCGAGAACACGGGCGTCACACCGGCGACGGCCCGCGACAGGCTCTCCGGAGAAGCCGGAGCCGCCTCCTGCGCGCCGCCCGCGTCACCCGACAAGGCATCGAGCAGGCGCGCCAGACCGCGCGAGCGGCGGCGCAACCACCAGTCGCGCAAACGCCGCGAGAGCTCTTCCCCCCCACCTTCCATCCATTCGGCGGCGAGGGGAGAGAGGCGCAGCACGCCGTTTTCCTCCACGACCAGTTCGCAATCCACCGCGAAGCGAAACAGAAACACCGCTTCCTCTTCCGCGACGGCGGATGACAGCATGGTGCCGGTCCCGAAGCCGCGCGCGACATCCTGCAGACTCTTGCGATGCATCTCCCCGGTTTGCGTCAGGCGCAATTCTCCGCGGGCCGCGCGGGCCAGCATGTGACACAGATGGGACGAGACGTGCGCCGCGTTGCCGATCCAGGCGGTCTCGCCGGGCAGCGCCACGGCGGGCGCGAACTCCTCAAGCAAACGCGGCAACAACGCGGGCGCGAACTCGCGGAACCCGTGATAGCTGCGATGTTCGCCTTCGCGACGCAACGCCAGCAACTCATACTCGAACAACCCCAGCCAGTAACCGGCGGCGGATGCGCCGCCTTCGCATCCGCGCACCAGCTCGCTTTCCAGCATACCGCGTTCTTCGGACGCGTAAATCGCCAGCAGAAGCCGGCGGCCGTCCGGCTCCATCGCCTCCAGAACATCGTTGACGCGACCGGAGTCCAGCGCGCGCTCCAGCACCGCGGTGCTCACCTTCGCGCCCGACACGAGACCGGCATCCGGGTTGTCGCGACGGTACAGTTTCGAAAGATGGGGCTTGGGAGCGGAGGCAAGAAAATCGGATAGGCTTTGCACGGAAGAACTCCAGAATCGTTCCACACCCGACCCCACGATGGGGCCGCTCAGGGAACCGTAAAATTTAACTCCGGGCAGGGACCGGGGGGGTGGACGCGGCGGGCGCGGGAATTCCGTGAAAACGCGGTGAAAACCGCCTTCAGCGCCACGCGCCGCCGCGGGTACGCGCCGCGCCCCCGTCACATGGCCCTCGTGCGCGGCGCGGGTTAATCCGCAGATTCCACCGCGCGCAGGATCACATCGCGCACCGCCGCCATCGGCAACGACGGCGATGTTCCCACGACCGACGCTTCGCCCATCAGCAACGGTGCGCCCAGCGGATCGTCGACGGGCGTTCCGTGCGAACCTTTCACCAGCGTGGGATCAAGCGGAATCACATCCATGTAGTAGCGGAAACCCAGCTTCTTCTTGACCAGCGACGCCGCGATCGTGGCCTTCGCGAGCGGCTTCTTCGGATCGAGGAACATTTCGCACGGATCGTAACCCGGCTTGCGGTGGATGTCCACGCAGCGCGCGAAGTCGGGCGCCTTCGCGTCGTCTTCCCAGTAGTAATACGTGTACCAGTTGTCCGGTTCCGCCATGAGGATGACGTCGCCCGCGCGCTCATGGTCGAGCCCGTAGCGCTTGCGGTCCTCGCCGTGAATCACGCGACGCTGTCCCGGTTCCTTCTCGAACAACTCGATCACTTCGGCCATCTTCGACTTGTCGTTCACGTAGATGTGGCAGATCTGGTGATCCGCCACCGCGAAGGCCTTGCTCGCGCCCGCGTCGAGCATTTCCCACGTGAGGCTCGGGCGCACCGCGAGCAGCCCGGCGCGCCGCAGGATGCGGTTCGGGTGCGTGTGGCGCGTCACCTTGGTGATGCCGTACTCGGAAACGATCAGCACCCGAACGCCCTGCTTCTCGAAGTATTCGATGAGATCGCCCACCACCGCGTCGATCCTGCGCAGCTCGGGGGCGATCTCGGGCGCGCCGGGGCCGAACTTCTGGAGGCAGTAATCGAGGTGAGGCAGGTACACGAGGTTCAGCGTGGGCTGTTTGTATTGCTGGATCCACTTCGCGCTGGCCGCGATCCACTCCGACGCCTTGATGCCTGCGGCCGGACCCCAGAACGCGTGGAAGGGGAACTCGCCCAGCTCCTTGACCAGCGTGTCGCGCAGCTCCATCGGATGCGTGTAGATGTCGAAGATCTTGCGGCCGTCGGCGGGATAGTGGGGGCGCGGCGTGGCCGACCACTCCACCTGCGAATACATGTTGTACCACCAGAACATCTTGGCGGCCGTGAACTCCGGGTGACGCGCCTTGAGGGTGTCGTGCACCTTCTCGCCCTGGATCAGGCCGTCGTTCTGTTTCCAGAACCCCACTTCGGCGAGGTCCTTGAAGTACCAGCCGTTGGCGACGATCCCATGGTCGCCGGGTGTGAGACCCGTCAGCATCTGGGCTTGGCTGGTGCAGGTCACGGCCGGGAACGGCTCGTGCAGCCGCACGGTGGCGTTGCCGGCACGGTCACGAAAGGCCTTGAGATGCGGCGTCTGCTTGCCGATCAGCGAAGGCGTGAGCCCGACGATGTTCAGAACGGCGGTGGGACGAAGGGACGATGACGTCACGTTAACCTCCAGGGGACAAGGGGCGATGCAACAATGAAACAATGAACACATCACAACATCACAGCACGACAACACCTTCGTGCCTTTTCATGTCTTTATTAAACGGAATCCGTTCGCTCCGCAACCCCGTTCAATGCGCAGAGCATTGAACATGCCGTGCTGTTATACGGTTGCGATGCTGCGATGTTGTGATGCTTTTCAATTCCGTCTACTCAAACGCTCCGTCCGCGGCATCCCTGACGAACGCCAGCTCCTTCGCGATCGCGTGCGCCAGCCCTTCGTCGTCCTGGGGACGGTGGGCTTCCGGCAGCACGCTCCACGTGTAGGTCTCGACTTCGAAGTGGCGGCACAGGTCGTGCTTGAGCGCGTAGCGCATGGCCTTGAGCATTTCGTCGCGCGTGGTCCGCACCGCCCCGTCGAACAGCGTACCGGCATGCACGGGCACGTGGTAATGCACGCGCCAGGGGTGCGCGAGCAGACCTGGTCCGGCGTTCAACGCCTGCGGCAGATCGTCGAGATCCCACACGCCGTCGGGCGTCTTCACGCGGGTCTGGTGCAGGAACTTCGGTTCCACGAACTGCTCGCGCAGCGCGCGCGTCGTTCCCGTCGCATCGGCGGGAAACTCGAGCGCACTCGAAAGCTGCATCTTGTGGATGCGGATCTGCGCGGCGGTGAGTGCGGCGAGCGCTTCCTCCGCGTTTTCAAACTGCACGGCCTGGTGGCAGGTGTCGTAGCAAAGGCCGATATGCTCTTCCAAGGCTGCCGCCGCCCCCGCCGCACGCGCGGCGGGTCGCAGCACGTCGTTCCAGAAGGAGATCACCTGGGGTGTCCGCTCCAGCACGCACCCCGGTTCCGGTTCGATGGCCACGGCCACATGTTTCCCCGTGCTCACCTTCAAACCGGCAAGGAACAGGGCCAGATCGCAGAATGCGGCCGCGGCCTTCGCGGAGTGCTCCGGGGTCCAATCCACCCGCCACCCGAGCGGCAGCGTCGAAATCGACCCGAACGACTCGTCTTCCGGCAGCAGCGACGCCAGCAATCCGGCGCACCGCTTGGTGTACTCCAGGCGGGCAGGGTCCGTCCAGTCGGGACGATACACCGCGTGTTTGACCACCGGCTGGTGGAAATTCATGTACGGAAACGCGTTCAACGTGAAGGTCGCAGCGCCCCATGTTTCCAGCTCGCGCTTCAGGGCTTCGGGATCGTCTCCCAGCACCGAAATGACGTCATCATTCAGCCACAATCCCAGCGGAAACGGCGTGGTTCCCGTGATTTCGGCCATTTTTGTCCCAAAAAACCGGATTTTTTCACGCCAGACCCCCTCATCCTGCAAGGGATGCACATTGGTACAATACGTCAGGCGCGGCCGCCCCGACTGGCTAAGTTTTTGTTTTTTCAAGGCTTAAATCCGGTTGACTGAATTTTGACACCCCGGCGGAGGCTTTCTGGGGTATTTTAATCTACAAAGAGGAACCAGTCCGAGCCGGCAGAGTGACCGGCACACGGGTTCCCGAGCCGCGGATTCAAATCGCCATGGTCTTACAGCAAACATCCTTGAAGGATGCCCGTCACGCGTCTTCGGCGGTTCAGCCGTTGGCGCTGGAAACGTGGACCTCGCCCCTGAACGGGGCCATGCCCATCCACTTCGGCGACGGAGCCGTCGAGCGTCTTCCCGACATCCTGCGCGAACTCGCCGCGGACCGGGTCTTCGTCGTGTCCGATCCCCACGTCTTCGACCTGTACGGCCCGTTCCTCATGCAGCTTCTCGGCCCTTCGCTGGCGCCCGAAGTGATCCTGACCCCGGAAGGCGAAAACGAAAAGAAGTTGTCCAACCTGGAAATCCTGTGCGAACAGTTGTTCGAGAGGGGGGCGACCCGCTCGTCCGTAGTCGTCAACTTCGGCGGGGGTGTCGTGTTGAACCTGGGCGGTCTGGCCGCCAGCCTCGTTTACCGGGGCATCCGCTTCGTGCACGTCCCCACCACGATGATGGCGCAAAGCGACGTGATCGTCTCCAACAAGCAGGGCATCAACTTCGGCGGCGGAAAGAACCGTCTGGGGGCGTTCTCCACGCCGGTGACGGCCTTGTGCGACCCGCGCTTCTTTGCCACGGAATCGAAACGGTCCCTGCGTGCCGCGCTGGTCGAATACGCCAAAAACGCGATCCTGCTGGGTGGCGCGCACTACGACAGTGCCCTCTCGATCTTCCGCGGCACGCTCAACGGCCGCGAAGGCGTGGACATGCTCGGCCCCGACGGCCTCCGCGCCGTCCTGCGCTCGAGCCTCGAACAAAAGTTCGAGATCGCGCGCCTTGACCCCACCGAACGCGCTTACGGCCTCGTTCTCGAATACGGCCATACCGTCGGCCATGCCGCGGAGTTCCTGTCGCAAGGGCGCCTCCTGCATGGTGAAGCCGTGTACCACGGCATGATGGTCGCCGGCCGCATCGCCAACATGATGGGCCTGCTGCCCGATGCCGAGCACGCGAAACAGCGGGCGTTGCTGGAATTGATGACCGGCATCACCCCCATTCCCGCCGACATCTCCGTCGGCCAGATCATCCAGAGCGCACGGCGCGACAACAAAAAGCGCGACCAGAGCCTGTCGTTCATCCTGATGGAGGCCGTCGGCCGTCCCCATGAAGTCGAAGGCCCGCGCGGCATGACGGTGCTCACACCGGTTGCGGAGGACCTCTTGCGGACCGCCTTGACGGAGTATCGGGATGCTCTGCTATAGCACGGCCTCGCTTCCCGATCACTTCACCGCCTCCGACATTGCCACCGCCCTGCTCCCCTCCCCGTTCCGGGGCGTGGAGTACGTCGTCAAGCCCCACGATCTCGCACGGGCGGACGACGCATCCTCCTGGAGCGGCTTTCGCCGTGAACTGGAAGCGCGCGGTCTGAGCGTGCGCAACGTGCAGCTCGGCCATCCCTTTTTGCTCGGCCCCGTGGCGCATTCTCCGGGACTCTCGACGCTGATTCCCGGCGGCCCCATGGGCCGCGCCCGCCGCGTGGAGGCCGCCCTGGCCGCCGCCCGCATCGCGGTTCATCTGGGAAGCCCCTTCCTGACCGTCACCACCGGCCTTCCCGAACGCGCCGGAGACTTCCACGTGCAGGAGGCCTTGTTCCTCGATTCGTTGACGCGTCTGGTGCGCGAGCGGCCGCAGGGGCTGAACCTCGCGCTCGAACAGGAACCCGAGCACGTGATCCACCGCGCGGACCAGGTGCTCGCGCTGTGCCGCGCGTTCGAGGGCACCGTGTTCGCGAACTATGACGTGGGCCACGGCGTGGTGGCGGGCGAAGCCCCTTCACACGCGGTACGGCTTTTGGGGAAGTACGTGTCGAACCTTCACCTTGAAGACATCAAGGGGCGCACGCACAAGCACCTGATGTTCGGCGAAGGCGACATCAATTTCCGTACTCTGTTCAGGACGTTGCGTGAGACCGGTTACGCGGGTGACGTGACGATGGACCTGTACCCGTTCAAGGATGAGTGGGAATGGGCGGTACAGGAAAGCGCGGGGTTTTTGGCGGAGGCTGAATTCCAGGCATGACTTCTCCCTGAATAGTGCTTCAATTTGTCATCCCGGCGCAGGCCGGGATCCAGGCAGAGCGGTAAAGCCAACAGCCATTCTTCGCGAACATCCCCCTGCTGACTGGACCCCGGCCTGCGCCGGGGTGACGGCTGTGGGCTCTAAGGCTTTCCCAAACCCTACGCGACCCCAACACCCGACGGTCCAGAACTCAACCCCCAACCCCCTCACTTCCAGTCCCCGCCTCCTGTAGTCACATTTTTCATGTTGGGCATCGTGCGCCAGGAGCTCCTCACCGGCTTTCGTGAGCTGCCGCGGTTCTTGCGAATGCAGGATTTCCTGAGAAAGCACGGAGACCTCGATGTCCTGACCGAAGATCACGAAGCGGCGGCACTCATCGGCAATACATGCCGATCCAAAGGGATTCAGGGATCGATGGTCGGTTTTTTGCTATGTGCGGTGTCCCTCAGGCTTCAGGCGGAGATTCTGACGGTCGACAAGGATTTCGAACGTTTCGCCAAGCACATCCCCATCCGCCTTTTTCGTGTCTAGGTTTTGACCATGACCGCCCCCCTCCCCTACGGCCCGCCGATCGACTTTGAGACCGCCAAGCGCGTGGCCGCCGCCGCGGGCAAGGAGGCCGACGCCCACGGCTGGGCCGTGGTGATCGCCATTGTCGACAGCGGCGCGAACCTCGTGCTCCTGCACCGCCACGACCAGGCCCAGCTCGGCAGCATCGCCATCGCGCAGGGCAAGGCCGCCACGGCCGTCAAGATGAAGCGGCCCACGCGCCTGCTCGACGAAGCCGTCACCAGCGGCGGCTCCGGTCTGCGCGTACTCGCCCTCGACGATATCGTGCCGATGGAAGGCGGCATACCGCTCACGCGCGACGGCGCGATCATCGGGGCCATCGGTGTGTCAGGTGTGACCTCGCCGCAAGACGGCCTCATCGCCGCCGCCGGTGCGAAGGCGCTGGAGTTTTCACAAGGCTAGCGTCACCGCGATGGCACACCCGCAGGCCTTCACAACCACCCCCACTTCCGATTTCCCCCGGACACAACCCCATGAAACTGCCGCTCCGCTTTCCCGCGCTTCCCGCGCACTTCCGTGCCGCCGCGTTCATGCTGCTCGCCATCACCAGCCTGGCGCTCGTCGCACCGACGCTGTCCGGCTGCGCCTTCATGCAACTCCTGCGTTCCGAAAAACTGAAAACGCCCGAGATCACATACCTGCGGACCGTGATCAGATCGTACGATGCGGAAAAGGCCGAGGTCGACTTCGTCATCAACGCGGCCAATCCCAACAAGATCGGGCTCAAGAACGTCACTGTCGATTATGAACTGTTCCATGAAGGCCGCGCATTCCTGAAGGGAAGCGGGATCGATGTTACCCTCGCGCCCGCCGGCGATACCGAGATCCGCATTCCGGCCACGATCATGTACAACAGCGTCTTCACGACGGCCTACGCGCTCACACAGCGCGTCCTCGCCGGTGACAGCACCGTCCCGGTGCGCTTCGATGCGCTCGTGTCCGGCAAGCCCACGCTGTACAATGAAATCGAAGAGGGCGCGCTGTTCTCCTTCTCCCGCAAACTCAGCCGCACCGCAAACATCCCCATCCCCCGCAAGCAACTCGATGATGCCGCCGATGCCATCAAGCGGCGCGGCATGGACGAAATCCGCAAGAGGTTCTGATGCCCCTCATGATCGTCCCGATCGCCCGACTCTTCCTGATCACTGTGGCCGCCGCGACGGCCGGTGGCGTGGCCGGCTGCTCGAACCAGGCGCGGGCCTACAGCGCCAACCCGATCTGCCATGAAGCCCGGCAAAAGTGCGAGGTCTATCATCGCACCGTCCAGCGCATGAAAACCGACCAAGGCGCCGGCATGGACCTTCTGCGCGAGGACTGTGAAGCCTCGCAACGCGCATGCGCCGAGGGCGTCAGCCGCAGTCTTGAGACCTCATATCCCGAAGAGCCGGGCAGGCGGAAAACGAGTTACTGGGACTATTGATGTTCGGGCTCGGAAGGCCCAGACGGATCCGGCTCTTGCGGCGTGGCGGAGACCGATTGCCGCTGTGCGAGCCAGTCGATGATCTTCCGCGCCACGGCCTTCCCGGCTACCGCCGCCAACTCTTCCCCATGGGCCTCGCGCACCTTCAGCGGTGATTTGAAGGCGCGGATGAGCTTCATCTTGGTCTTCTCGCCGATGCCCGGAACTTCGTCGAGCCACGAGGTGACCAGGCGCACCTTGCGCTTGCTGCGCTGGAACGTCACCGCGAAGCGGTGCGACTCGTTGCGCACCTGCTGCAGCAGCTGCAACGCCGCCGAGGTCTTGGGCAGCAGCACGGGATCGCTCTGGTTCGGGAAAAAGATTTCTTCAATGCGCTTGGCCAACCCGATGATGGGGATCTCCTCGAAACCGGATTCCTTCTGCGCCTGCACCGCCATGTGCAGCTGCCCCTTGCCCCCGTCGATGAGGATCAGGTCGGGCAGCGGCAGCCCCTTGTCCGCTTCTTCGCGCATGCGCCGGAACCGTCGGCCCAGCACCTCGCGCATCGACGCGAAGTCATCGATGCCCTCGACGGTCTTCACGTTGTAGTGGCGATAATCCTTCTTGCTGGGCCGGCCATCCACGAACACCACGTTCGACGCCACAGTATCCGTACCCGACAAATGCGAGATGTCGAACCCCTCGATGCGCACCGGCGCGTGCGGCAACCCCAGATCCTCCTGCAGCGCCGCGACCCGGTGATTCTGGCGTTCCTTTTTCTCCCGGCGGGCGAGATACTCCGTTAACTGCATCCCGGCATTGGCGAGGGCCAGCTCCAGCTGGCGGCGTTTCTCACCGCGCTGCGGCACCTCTATCGTCACTGGACCGCCGCGCAGCTCGCGCAGCAACGGCTCCATGTGATCTTCGCCCGGCAACGGATGAGACAGCAGGATTTCGCGGGGAATGTCACCCCGGGAACGGTCCAGATAGTACGTCGTCAGGAACTCGGTGAGAACCGTGCCCTCATCCTGTTCGAGCGGAATATGCACTTCGAATTGCTTGCGGTCGGAGACGTATCCGTCGCGCACCTCCAGTACGGTCACACTCCCGATCTTGCCCGCGCGCTGCACCGCGACCAGATCCTTCGGTTCGTGGTCGCTGCCCAGGTCCACACGCTGACGCGCCTGCACGGTTTCCAGATCCCGGATCTGGTCGCGGATGCGGGCCGCCTCTTCGAACTGCTGGGCCGCGGCCGCCTTCCGCATCGCGTCTTCCAGTTTTCGTCGCAGCTCACGCCCGCGGCCCCGCAGCAGCAACACCGCTTCGTCAATCAGGGCACGATAGTCTTCCGTCCCGATGTAATGGGCACACGGCGCATCGCAGCGCCCGATGTGATAGCTCAGGCACGGACGCACCGGCTCGCTCACGGGCAGCTTCAGGTCGCAGTCCCGAATCCTGAACATGCGGCTCAGATACTGCACGGTATTCCGCATCGCCCGTGCGTTGGTGTACGGCCCGAAGAACAGATCCTTGCCGGCCCCTTTCTCCGCCTGGCGAGTCACGAGAAGCCGCGGAAACGCCTCCGACATGGTCACGCGGATGTACGGATAATGCTTGTCGTCGCGGAGGTCGACGTTATAGCGCGGCGTATGCTTGCGGACAAGGTTTGCCTCGAGGATCAAGGCTTCCACTTCGGTCCGCGTGACGATCCATTCCATGTCACACGCCACACTGCGCAACACCCGTGAAGCCAGATGGTTGTCCGCAGCCGGCCCGGTGAAATAGCCCCGCACGCGGTTCCGCAGGTTCACCGCCTTGCCGATGTATATGATCCGGTCCTTGCCGTCCTTCATGAGGTATACGCCGGGATCGGACGGCAACAGGGGGAGCTTGTGCTCGATCTCGGGCGCCAACCCCGACGCACGGCCGGTCATCTGGGACATGGAGTCAAGTTAAACCGATTGCGCCTGCGGGGAAAGCTGCACGAAACGGCGTTGGGGAGATGTTGGGGGGGAGGGGCGGCGCAGGCGCCGCGGTGAGCAGGCCGAGGCAGGGCGAAGACCGGCCGCTAACGCGGCCGGGGCGCGAAGAAGTACACCAGGCCCAGCGAAGCCCAGTTGTCGTCCTGTGGAAAGGCACCATCGCCCACGTTCACGCTGAAGCCCAGCTGCGCCTCGGCCTTCAAGTGCCTGAGTCCGCCGCGCAGGGTCAGGGCCGGTTCCGCCAAAATCTGCTGGCGATGGTCCCGAAGATACTCCTGCTGGTTTCCTTCGGCGGTGACGAGGTTGCCGCCCACGTTGAAGTAGTTCACCATCGCCAGACGCGCCGACAGCGCCGCCTCGAAATGCGTCATCTTGTAGCCGATCGCCGGCTGCACGGCGACGCGCACCATGTTCGCGTTCAGACGGCCACTCGTGCCCGGATTCTCGTCCACCGTGCCGGGAAAATGGTTTTCCAGCCCGCCGTAGGCCGCCAAACCCCACGTCTCATACACCACCCGGTCCGACAAAGGCCGGTAATACCCCATCCCCACCTCGAAGAGGCTTCCCTTGCCTCCGTTGCCGTTCTCCTCGTCGGGAGGAAAGTACAGCACCGCCTGACCCTGCAAGGCCGTCGCGTGGCCCAGCGCCCAAGCCCCGCGCGTCTCTGCGCGATGCGCCTCGGGATTGACCGCCGCGGAGAGCGTCGCCTCCCCCTTCCCGGAGAAAAGCGGCACGTTTTGAGAGTTGGCGGAGTAATACTTGGGCGCGCATGAGGCCAGCAAAAACCCGGTGATGACCAGGCACACCTGCGAAAGCGGGGATGTCGTGAAGTTCTTCATGCATTCATGCTACGAGGATGATTTCTTCCCGACCACCCTCGAACCTCGACGTCTCACGCCAACAAAAAACCCCGGTCTCCCGGGGTTTTTTTGAGAAAACGAGACTGTGTCCACAGGACAGAGCCTTTCCCGCCTCCGCGGGAATCCAACCGACAACCTTACTCGGCCGCGGCGGGCGCCTCGGGCTCGGCCTTGGTGATGTCGACCTTTTTCTTGGCGGCCGGCTTCTTCGCGGCAGCGGCCTTGGCCGGCTTGCGCGAAGCGCGACGCGGAGTCACTTCGTCTTCCACCAAAGTGATCAGCGCCATTTCGGCGTTGTCACCCTTGCGGTTCTCCGCAACCTTCAGAACGCGGGTGTAGCCACCGGCACGGCCCGCATAACGCGGTCCGAGATCCGAGAACAAACCCTTCAGCACGTCGGAGTCGTGCACGAACTTGGCAGCCTGGCGGCGTGCGGAAAGGTCACCCTTTTTCGCGTACGTGATCAGACGATCAACGAGCCCGCGCACGACCTTCGCCTTGGGCACCGTCGTGATAACCTTGCGGTCGAGCTGGTCGGCATTGAGGCCCTGACGCAGGATCGAAGTGGCCAGGTTGTTGAGCATGGCACGACGATGATCGGTATCCCGATTCAGGCGATTGTGAACGACTCCGTGTCTCATTATCGATTCCTTGTTGGGGTGACCACGCTGGCCACCCTACCTTGTCCCTTGCGGGACCTGTTATTGTTCATCCCCGAGGTAAAAGTCCACGTCCATCCCGAAGCGGAGACCCATGTTGGTCAGGACTTCGTTCAGTTCGACGAGGGACTTGCGCCCGAAATTCTTGTACTTCAGCATCTCAGCTTCCTGGTTGCGCACCAGATCCGCCAGAGTGTGAATGTTGGCACAACGCAGGCAGTTGCTCGAGCGCACGGACAGTTCGAGTTCGTCCACGCGCATCTTGAGCAGCTGTTTGACCCGGTCGCGCTCTTCGTCCTTCACGGCTTCATCGGCGGTTTCGAGGTCGCCCTCGAAGTTGATGAACAGCTCGATGTGGTCGACCAGCAGCTTCGAGGCATACGCAAGCGCGTCTTCGGGCTCAATGCTGCCGTCGGTCCAGATGTCCATCTCGAGGCGATTGAAGTCGGTGCGCTGACCCACGCGGGTGTCGGAGACTTCGTAGGCCACTTTCGACACGGGGCTGAAATCGGCGTCGATCGGAATCACGCCGATCGGATCGTCTTCGCGCTTCAGGTCTTCGGCGGACACATAACCACGTCCATCGGAAACACGCAGTTCAACCGACAGGTTGCCACCCTTGGACAGGGTGGCGATATGCAGTTCCGGGTTCAGGACCTTGACGAGAGGGTTCGTCTCGATGTGCTCCGCACGGACTTCCCCCTCACCGGACACGTCGATGCGAAGCGTCGCATCCTCATCCGAAAGCAGCTTGACACGAAGCTTCTTCAGGTTGAGAATGATTTCAGCGACATCTTCCTTCACGCCTTCCAGAGTCGAGAACTCATGGCTCGCACCTTCAAAACGGACGGACACGACCGCAGCACCCTGGAGGCTCGAAAGAAGCACGCGGCGGAGCGCGTTGCCAAGGGTGACACCCCAGCCCCGCTCCAGCGGTTCAATCACGAACTTGCCGTACTTGGCCTCGCCCTTTTCCTTGACGATGCCCTTGGGCATGTGCAGCGCTTTCCATTTCATCAGCTCTAACCTCTTTCATGCCTCCGCAGCAGAAGCGGAGGAAAATTTTTAGACGCGGCGACGCTTCTTGGGACGGCAACCGTTGTGCGGCACACCCGTCACGTCGCGGATGGACAGGATATCCATGCCCGCGGCCTTGAGGGCGCGAACGGCGGATTCACGACCCGCACCGGCGCCTTTCACCCGAACGTCGAGCTTGCGCATGCCCATTTCATAGGCAACCGTAGCGGCCGCTTCCGCCGCCACCTGGGCTGCGAACGGAGTGCTCTTGCGCGAACCCTTGAAGCCAGCCTTGCCGGGTGAACCCCAGGCGACGACGTTGCCTCGCGCATCGCTGATGGACACGATGGTGTTGTTGAAGGTGGCGCGCACGGTGCAGAGGCCCTGCAGGTCGGCCTTGCGCTTGCCCTTCTTCGCCTTGACGACCTTGGTATCGCCATCCTTGGCGGGAGCCGTTTCGGCTGCGACTTCGGGAGCTGTGGTCTCTTCTGCCATTCCTGAATTCCTCGGTTAACCGTTATTTCTTCTTGTTCGCGATGGTCTTGCGCGGGCCCTTGCGGGTACGGGCGTTTGTCTTCGTGCGCTGTCCGCGGACGGGCAGACCCTTGCGATGACGCAGACCGCGGTAGCAGCCGATGTCGACGAGGCGCTTGATGTTGATTGAAACCTGGGCACGCAGGTCACCCTCGACCTGATAGCCTGCTTCAATCACGCGACGCAGCTTGCCGATTTCTTCGTCGGTCAGGTCGCCGGCCTTCTTGGCCGGATCGATGTCGGCCTTCTCAAGAATGGCCTTGGCGCTGACGCGGCCGATGCCAAAGATGTACGTGAGAGCGATTTCGCTCCGCTTGTTGTTGGGGATGTCGACGCCGGAAATACGGGCCATGATCTACTCCTAACCCTGCCGCTGCTTGTGACGGGGGTTCTTTTTGCAAATGATGCGCACCACGCCTTTACGACGAACGACTTTGCAGCTTTCGCAGCGCGGCTTGACAGATGCTCTGACTTTCATACTCTCTAACCCCTTGTCATTTATGACGATAGGTGATGCGACCCCGGGTAAGATCGTAGGGGGACAATTCTAGTAAAACACGGTCGTTCGGTAAAATGCGAATGTAATTTTTGCGCATTTTACCGCTGATGTGTGCCAGAATGACATGCCCATTGTCCAGCTCCACCTTGAACATGGCGTTCGGTAGAGCTTCCACAACTCGTCCTTCGACCTGAATCCCGTCCTGTTTGGACACTCAAAACCCTTTTCTTCCGCGAATTTTGCCGCGGCGCAGGAATCCATCGTAATGCTGGTTTTGCAGGTGTGTCTGCAGCTGCCGCAGCGTATCCAGGGACACGCCGACCGCGATCAGCACCGATGTTCCACCGATGTAGAACGTCATGTTCAGCGCATCCTTGAGGTGCAAGGGCACCACGCTGATGAGGGCCAGAAAGATGGCGCCCGGGAGAACCACGCGGGTGAGAATCTGGTCGATGAACTCGGCCGTCTTCCTTCCGGGACGAACACCCGGAATGAACCCTCCGGACTTCTTGAGATTTTCCGCGATATCCTTCGGATTGTAGATGATCGCGGTGTAAAAGTAAGCAAAGAAAATGATCATCAGGGCGAACGTCAGGGAATACACCCAATGTCCCGGCAGGAAAGCCGCGCCGAAGGACTGCGCGGGCGCCCAGTTGGGCATCCACGTCGCGATCTGCATGGGCACGAACAGGATCGCCGAAGCGAAGATGACGGGCATGACGCCCGCGGTATTCACCTTGAACGGCAGGAAGCTGTTGGAGCCACCCATGACCTTGCGACCCACGACACGCTTCGGGCTCTGGAGAGGAATCCGGCGCGTTCCCTGGTCCACGAAGACGATGAAAACGATCACGGCCAGTACAAGAGCAATGATCACGGCAAGCATCGGAATGCTGCGTTCGCCCGAAAGGACCAGTTCGGCTTCGCTGAAGACGGCACGAGGCATTTCCGCCATGATGCCAATGAAAATGATCAGCGAAATCCCGTTCCCGATGCCCCGGGCGGTGATCTGCTCGCCGAGCCACACGATAAACATCGCACCCGCGGTGAGCGTGAGGGCCGTCAACATCACAAAGGACATGCGCGACATCCCGTCACCAATCAGGGTCGCACCGCTCGAAGTGGTCTGGCTGAACAGCCAGTTCCCAATCCCGATGCCCTGGAAAAAGCTGAGGACGATCGTCAGATAACGTGTCCACTGACCAAGCTTGGCGCGCCCTTCCTGTCCCTGCTTCTGCATGGCCTGGATGCTGGGGATGACCGCACCCATGATCTGGATGATGATCGACGCCGAGATATACGGCATGATGCCCAGCGAGAACACGGAGGCGCGTTGAAGCGCGCCGCCCACGAACGTGTTGTACAGACCGAACAGATTATTGCTGGGGCCACTGAAGAAGTCGGCAATAGCCGCGCTGTCAATTCCGGGGAGGGGGACAAAACCTCCTACACGGTACACCGCGAGGATGCCGAGCGTAAAGAGGATCTTGTCCCGAAGGTCCTTGATCCGGAAGATATTGAGAAAGCCCTGCAACGCCTGCACTTTAGAGGACCTCTGCCTTGCCCCCGGCAGCCTCAAGGGCGGCCTTGGCGGTCGAGCTGAAGCGATGTGCCTGCACGGTCAGGGCCTTGGTGACCTTGCCGTTACCGAGAATCTTGACTTCGAGGCCGCGATTGCTGATCAGCCCGGCCTTCACCATGTCGGCGATGGTCACGGCACCATCAAAGCGCTTGTCCAAAGCACCGATGTTGACGATTTCGACCTCAGCGAAATGCGAGTTGAAGCCGCGCTTGGGCACGCGACGCTGCAGCGGAGTCTGGCCACCTTCGAAATTGGCCGGGATGCCGCCGCTCTTGCGGGCGGTTTGACCCTTGCCACCACGACCGGCGGTCTTGCCGAGGCCGGAGCCTTCGCCACGACCCTTCTTGAAACGCTTTTTCATCGAGCCCTTGGCGGGGCGCAGCTGGTTGAGCTTCATTATTTTGCCTCTTCAACCTTCACAAGGTGAGCCACGACGCGGATCATGCCGTCCAGCGCCGGAGATTTCTTCTGCACCACGCTCTTGCGGATGCCACGCAAACCCAAGGCACGCAGCGTACGAACCTGCGCCTGGATGCAACGGGCCGAGCTGCGGATCTGGGTGATTTTCACATTTTCCATGGAATCTTTCCCTTGGTTGCGTCCGGATTACCGGGACGAGGCCTGCGCCTGGCGGAGGGCCGTGAATTCCTTCTTTGAACGCTGCTCCAGCAGACCCGCGAGCGTGGCCTTCACCACGTTGTGGGGGTTGGTGGAGCCGATGCTCTTCGTGAGCACGTCCTGCACGCCTGCGAGCTCGAGGACGGCGCGCGAGGCGCCGCCGGCGATCACGCCCGTACCGGGAGCGGCCGGGCGGAGGTAGATCCGCGCAGCGCCGAAGGTGGCATACGTTTCATGCGGAATGGTCTTGTCGCGCAAGATCACGTCGACCATGTTCTTGTGCGCGTTTTCAGTCGCCTTGCGGATGGCTTCCGCAACTTCGTTGGCCTTGCCCGAGCCGATGCCGACACGACCCTTGCCATTGCCCACGACGACGATCGAGTTGAAGCTGAAGCGGCGTCCGCCCTTCACGACTTTGGCGCAACGATTGATCGCGACAACTTTTTCCTGGTATTCGCTCTTGATCTCGTCACCGGCCTGGGGACCGCGCGAGTTGTTCGGACTAAAATTCAAGGCCGGCCTCCCGAGCTGCTTCGGCCACGGCTTTCACGCGACCATGATACAGATAACCACCGCGGTCGAAAACGACCTTTTTGATTCCCTTCTCGACAGCCCGCTCTGCGATGAGCTTGCCCACTGCAGAAGAAATCGCCGTCTTGGTCCCTTCCGCAGAACGGATTTCGGGGGCGAGGGAGGAAATCTGAATGAGCGAACGTCCCGTCTGATCATCAATGATCTGGGCGTAGACGTGATTGAGGCTGCGACGAACGCACAAGCGCGGACGCTCAGCCGTTCCGGCTGTAATTTTGCGGATTCGCTCGTGACGAGCGATGCGCGTTTCGCGCCGGACTTTGGATTTGTTGGCAAACATTGTTGTTTCCTTGATTCCGAAGGAGGGACGGACTTTTTCCGCCCCACCCCTTCAGGTTCTTTAAGACTTCTTGACTTCCTTCTGGATCACAACTTCGTCCGCGTACCGGATACCCTTGCCCTTGTACGGCTCGGGGGGGCGGAATCCGCGGATTGTCGCCGCAACCTGGCCGACGGCCTGACGGTCGACTCCTTCGACCACAATCTTGAGGTTGCCGTCCATCTTGAGCGTGATCCCCTCGGGCGGATCAAACACGACCGGGTGGGAGAAACCGAGCACGAGGTTAAGGGACTTGCCCTTCTGTTCGCCACGATAACCGACGCCGCGGATTTCGAGCTCCTTGACCCAGCCCTTGCTCACTCCATTGATGGTGTTGAACAGCATGGCACGAGACGTGCCGTGGAGGGCACGATCGGTCTTCGCGTCGGAGGGCCGGCTCACGGTCAGAACATCACCCTCACGAGCGATCGAAATGCGCTCGTGAACCGTGTACGACAGCTTGCCCTTGGGGCCTTCGGCGTGGACGGTGTTGCCGTCCAACGTGATTTTGACCCCCGCGGGGATCTGGATGGGAGATTTTCCTACTCTGGACATCTGATACCCCTGCTTACCAAACCTTGCACAACACTTCGCCACCCACACGCTGGGTACGGCATTCATAATCGGTCAAAACGCCCTTCGAAGTCGACACGATGGCGATGCCAAGGCCGTTCTTCACCTTCGGCACACTGTCCGAACCAGCGTAGGCACGACGACCCGGGGAGCTCACGCGCTCCAGCCCCTGGATGGCCGGCACTCCGTCGGTGTAGCGCAGAAGGATCTTCATCCAACCCTGCTTGTCATCGGCAATGACGACGAACTTCTCGATGAAGTTCTGCTTGACGAGGATTTTGGCGATCTCGCGACGTATCTTGGACGCCGGCATTTCCACCACGCGTTTGCCCGCGAGGGCCGCGTTGCGGATACGGGTGAGCATATCGCTGATCGGATCGTTCACTGAGCTCATTCTGGATTCCTTTTTCTGCTTCCCGATTTACCAGGACGCCTTGGTCACGCCCGGAATATCACCGGCCAGGGCCAGTTCACGGAAACAAATACGGCACATGCCGAATTTGCCCATATAGGCACGGGGGCGACCGCAACGGCGGCAACGGTTGTATGCGCGAACCTTGTACTTGGGGGTCCGCTTCTGCTTCTCGATCATCGAACGCTTGGCCATCGTATTCTCTCCTGCGCCCTTATTTGCGGAAAGGCATTCCGAGGGCCTGCAACAGCGCGCGGCCGCCCTCGTCGTTCTCGGCGCTGGTCACGAAGGTGACGTCCATACCCAGAACCTGACTGATTTTTTCGAAGTTGATCTCAAGGAAAATGATCTGTTCCTTGATACCGAAGGTGTAATTGCCGCGGCCATCGAAACCGCGACGGGGAACGCCACGGAAGTCACGAACACGGGGCAGCGCGATCGAGATCAGACGCTCGAGAAATTCCCACATGCGGTCACCATGGAGAGTGACCTTCACGCCGATCGGCATCTTTTCCTTCAGCTTGAAGTTCGAGATGGCGTTCTTCGCGCGGGTGATGACCGCCTTCTGGCCAGTGATGGCCGACAGGTTGGCGGCAGCTTCCTCGATCAGGCGCTGGTTGCCGGACGCGGCACCCACACCCATGTTGAGCACGATCTTCTCGAGACGCGGCACTTGCATCGGATTCTTGTAACCCAGGTCCTTGACCAGGGCAGGAATCACTTCGTTGCGGTACTTTTCCTTGAGCTTCAGCATGTTTCCTTCCGTGGTGAACGCCTCAGGGCGCTACTCGACGGCCTTCCCGGTTTTTTTCTCGACGCGAACGCGCTTGCCGTCCACCTCGCGGCGGGAGACCTTGACGGGTTCGCTGGATTTGGCGCTGACCAGCATCAGGTTGGAAATGTGAATCGGAGATTCTCGATCCACAATACCGCCGGTCTGATTCTGCTGGGTCGGCTTTTGGTGTTTCTTGACCAAGTTCAGGCCTTCGACCAGAACACGCTGCTTGTCGGAAAGCACGCGGAGGATCTTACCGGTCTTGCCACGGGCCTTGCCCGAAATCACCTTGACGGTGTCGTTCTTTTTGAGATTCAAAGCCACGTTACACCACCTCCGGCGCAAGCGACACGATCTTCATGAACTGGCGTTCGCGGAGTTCGCGGGCGACAGGTCCGAAAATGCGGGATCCCTTGGGCTCCTTGGCATCGTTGATGATCACCACGGCGTTCTCGCCGAAACGAATCGACGAGCCGTCACGGCGCTTGACTTCGCGAATCGTGCGAACCACGACCGCTTTCTGTACACTGCCGCTCTTGACGGCACCCGAGGGTGCGGCGTCCTTCACGGAAACCACGATGATGTCGCCGATCGAGGCGTAACGGCGGCGCGTGCCGCCGAGAACCTTGATGCACATCACCTTTTTTGCGCCGGAATTGTCGGCGACGCTGAGTCGTGTTTGCTGCTGAATCATGTGACGTTCCGCCTACTTCTTCTTCTCGACGACGCGAACGAGGCGCCAGCGCTTGTCTTTGCTCAAACGGCGGGTTTCCGCGATTTCCACGGTATCGCCTTCGTGAGCGTCGTTGTTCTCGTCGTGCGCCTTGAACTTGACCGTGGTGTGCACGGTTTTGCCATACAGCGGGTGGGACTTGCGGTTAATGGTAGCGACCGTGATGGTCTTGTCCATCTTGTCGCTCAGCACGATCCCTGTACGGACCTTGCGTCGATTGTCGCGTTCGGTTTCCATAATCTTCTTTCAGGCCTGAGCCTTAGTTTCCCTTGTTCGCGGCGTACTTCTCGGCGAGCACCGTTTGGGCACGCGCGATATCCTTCCGGAGCGTCCGGAGAAGAGAGGTGTTTTCCAGCTTGCCCATGCCGGCCTGAAGGCGGGTGTTGAACAAACGGTTTTCCAGGTCGTTAATCTTCGCCACGAGAGCTTCGGAAGTCATCTCCCGGTACTCGGTGGCCTTGACGGTGCTAGCCATTCGCAGAGACCTCCACAATCTTGCACTTCAGAGGCAGCTTCTGGGTCGCAACCGTCAGGGCCTCGATGGCGAGTGCGCGATCTACGCCGCCCATCTCGAAGAGGATCCTGCCGGCCAGAGCCACGGCCACCCAACCTTCAACGCTACCCTTGCCGGAACCCATACGGGTTTCCGCAGCCTTCTTGGTGTAAGGCTTGTCGGGGAACACGCGGATCCACACCTGACCCCCGCGCTTGATCTTGCGGGTCATCGCAATACGCGCGGCTTCGATCTGACGGTTGGTCACCCAGGACGACTCCAGCGCCTGAATACCGAACTCGCCGAAGGCCAGAGAGGTGCCGCGCGGAGCGACGCCTTTCATCTTGCCCTTCTGAACTTTACGCCACTTGACTTTTTTGGGGCTCAGCATCAGGACCGCGTCCTTTCTTCTTCATGCTGGACATTCAGGGCGTCCTTCTTCAGGATTTCTCCCTTGAAGATCCAGACCTTGATGCCGATGGTACCGTACGTCGTCTCGGCACGAGACGTTGCATAATCAATGTCGGCGCGCAGCGTCTGCAGGGGAATACGGCCATCGCGCGACTTTTCGACGCGAGCGATTTCCGCACCGCCAAGGCGACCGCTGCAGGTGATCTTGATGCCTTGGGCACCCAGACGCATGGCAGACGCGACAGCCTTCTTCATCGCGCGGCGGAAAGCCACACGCTTCTCGAGCTGACGGGCGATATTCTCGCCGACGAGCTGGGCGTCGACTTCGGGACGCTTGATTTCACGGATGTTGATGTAGATCTGCTTGCCGGTGAGATGTTGCATCTCGCCGCGCAAACGTTCGACCTCTTCACCCTTCTTGCCGATCACCACACCCGGACGGGCGGTGAACAGATTGATGGTCACCTCACGCACCGTGCGCTCAATGGTCACGTTGGAAAGGCTGGCATGCGCCAGACGCTTGCGCAGATAGCGGCGAATCATCATGTCCTCATAGAGGAGGTCACCGAAGTTCTTTTCCGCGTACCAGCGCGAATTCCAGGGCTTGACGACGCCAAGACGGAACCCGATCGGATGTGTTTTCTGTCCCACTCTCTACCCCCCTTAGTCCGACACCACGACGGTGAGATGACTAAGCTTCTTTTCGATCCGGAAAGCACGCCCTTGGGCGCGCGGACGAATGCGCTTGACAAGGGGACCCGCGTCGACGGTGATCGACTTTACAGTCAGGACCTTGCCGCGCACGCCACCTTCTTGTTTGACCTGCCAGTTCGAGACTGCAGATTTGAGAACTTTCTCCACCATGCGGGCCGACTTCTTGCGCGGACCGAGACCGAAAAGGATGGCCGAAGCGTCCTCCACGGATTTTCCACGAATCAGATCAGCCACAAGGCGCATGCGGTTGGTTGAAGACCGCAAGTACTTGGCTTTTGCCGTTGCTTCCATGCCCATAACCCCTTACTTCGCCTTCTCGGACTTCACGTGACCGCGGTAGGTGCGGGTCAAGGAAAATTCGCCCAGCTTGTGACCGACCATGTTTTCCGACACGAACACGGGAACGAAGATCTTGCCGTTGTACACGGCAATCGTCTGGCCCACGAAGTCCGGAGTGATCGTGGAGCGACGGCTCCAGGTCTTGATGGCGGTTTTTTTACCGCCCTTGTCGGCACCCAGCACCTTGGTCATCAGGTGCGTGTCGACAAAAGCGCCTTTTTTGAGTGAACGAGCCATTGTGTTCCCTTACACGTTCTTCGGACGACGACGCACGATAAACCGGTCGGTCCGCTTGTTGTTACGCGTCTTCTTGCCCTTGGCCTTCTTGCCCCAAGGCGACACCGGGTGGCTGCCACCCGAAGTACGGCCTTCACCACCACCCATCGGGTGATCGACGGGGTTCATGGCCACGCCACGAACCTTGGGACGCTTGCCCAGCCAGCGGGAACGACCCGCCGAACCGCTGACGATCTTGCTGTGTTCCGCGTTGCCCACGCTTCCGATGGTCGCGAGGCATTCGCCCAGCACCAGGCGGATTTCGCCGGAAGGCAGCTTGACGTGCATGTAGTCGCCTTCGCGGGCGACAACTTCGCACCAAGTTCCCGCAGAGCGGGCGATCTGCGCGCCCTTGCCGGGACGAAGCTCGACGTTGTGCACGAATGTGTTCATCGGCAGCTTGTTGAGCGGCAACACGTTGCCGGGCTCCAGGGCAGCCTTTTCCGAAGTCACCAGAGTCGCACCGACCTCAAGGCCGTCCGCCGCGATGATGTAGCGGCGCTGGCCGTCCGCATAGCGGATCAGGGCGATACGGGCGCTGCGGTTCGGATCGTATTCGATCGTCTCCACAACCGCGGGAATGTCGCGGCGGGCGCGACGGAAGTCGACGATGCGGTAAAGGCGCTTGTGGCCACCGCCGCGGCGGCGCATCGTGATCTTGCCGTGGTTGTTGCGGCCGGCCTTCTTGTTGAGGCCTTCCGTCAAGGGCTTGTACGGCTCGTTGGTCGTGATCTCTTTGAACGAGGAGGTCTGCTTGTAGCGCAGCGTCTTCGTCAGAGGTCTGTAGGTTTTGAGTGCCATGATGTGTCCTGCCAGTCCTACTCGAGTTCCTTGATGGTCTCACCCTGCTTCAGGCTGACGACCGCCTTTTTCCAGGCCGCGCGCCGGCCGGCGATTCCGCGAACCTGCTTGACCTTGCCGAGCATGTTCATGGTGTTCACCGATTCGACCTTGACCTCAAAACGCTGTTCGATCGCCTTCTTGATCTCCGACTTGTTGGCAGTGGGAGACACGCGAAACACGTACTGGTTCGCACCGGTGCGCTGCACCAGGGACTTTTCCGAAAACAGCGGGATTCCAATGATGTCTTTCAAAGGCTTCATGGCTTATCCCCTCGTCTCCACCAGGGCCTTCAGGGCCGAGGTGGTAAAGATCACGCTGTCGGCATTCATCAGGCCGTAAGCGTGAATGTCCTGAACGCGCTCAACGCTGGTATCACGCAGATTGCGTGCTGCGAGCAACAGTTTCGCATCGGCCTGGTCCACAACGAGAAGCTTCTTCGTTCCCGAAAGTTCGGCCTTCTGGAGAATCCCGGCGAGCTGGGCGGTCTTGGCCTCGGTGATACCGAACCCTTCGAACACATGCACCTGGCTTTCGCGGGCCTTCAGGCTCAGCGCGGAGATGAAAGCCTTCTGCTTCATCTTCTGGCTGATGTTCTTGGTGTACTTGTGAGGCAACGGACCATGGGCCTTGCCACCACGGGCGAACTGGGGCGCCGTATTGGAGCCCTGACGCGCACCACCGGTACCCTTCTGCTTGTGGGGCTTGCGGCCACCACCGGAAACTTCCGAGCGGTTCTTGGTCTTGTGCGTACCCTGACGCTGGTTTCCGAGATACACGTAAGTCGCCTGAAACAGCGCCGGCTCGCTCACTTCCTGTTCGAAGTGAGAGGCGGGCAGATCAAGCTCCTCCTTGTACGCGCCGTCGGCTGCGTGCAACTTCGCCTTAGCCATTTTGCTTCCTCACGATCACCCGGGCATTCGTGGCGCCGGGCACTGCGCCCTTGATGAAAATCAAACCGGTCTCGACATCCACACGGACCACTTCGAGATTCTTGATGGTCTTCTGTTCCACGCCGTGATGGCCAGCCAGCTTCTTGCCGGGGAACACGCGACCGGGATACGAGTGGGCACCGAGCGAACCGGGCGCACGCACGTTCTTCGAGCCGTGGGTCGTCGGACCACGCTGGAACTTGTGACGCTTGATGGTACCGGCGAAACCCCGGCCCTTGCTCACGCCAACGACGGTAACCTTCTTCTCTTCGTTGAAGATGGACACGTCGTACTGCTTGCCGACTTCCCATCCGGACGTGTCGTCCAGGCGGAACTCGTTCACTTCACGGGACGCAGCGATGCCGGAGGCCTTGAACTGGCCAAGATCGGCACGGCTCAGGTGCTTCTCCTTGGCGGAGCCCTGCGCCACCTTGATGGCAGCGTAGCCGTCGCGCTCGATGGTCTTGATGTCGAGAACAGTCGCGGGCGCGACTTCGACGACAGTCACCGGGACAGGCTGACCGTCGGCGTTGAAAATTTGGGTCATCCCCAGCTTTTTACCGATAATTCCCAGCATGACTACACCTTGATTTCCACCTCGACACCCGCCGGCAGATCCAGCTTCATCAGGGAGTCGATGGTTTGAGGGGTGGATTCCAGGATGTCGATAAGCCGCTTGTGGGTGCGGATCTCGAACTGCTCACGGGAAGTCTTGTCGACGTGCGGGGAACGCAAAACGGTATAGATCCGCTTCTTGGTCGGCAAGGGAATTGGTCCAACAATATTCGCGCCCGTATTGCGGGCTGTACGTACGATATCCGCTGCCGAGCGATCGATCATGCGATGATCGAACGACTTCAGTCGAATTCTGATTCTCTCTCCTGCCACGGCGTAAACCTCTTTGCTCGTTAGCTGGTTAATACCCTGCCGATTTTCACAGAACAGACCGGGCGCGAGGCCCGGCCTTTTCCACTCACTTTTACTTTAGTCGATGATTTCGGTAACGACGCCGGCGCCGACGGTCTTGCCGCCTTCACGGATCGCGAAACGCAGATCCTTCGCCATCGCGATGGTGGAGATCAGCTCCACCGTGCACGAAATGTTGTCACCCGGCATCACCATTTCCACGCCTTCGGGCAGGGTCATCGAACCCGTCACGTCCGTCGTGCGGAAGTAGAACTGGGGACGGTAGCCGCCGAAGAACGGGGTGTGACGGCCGCCTTCGTCCTTCGACAGGACGTAGATCTCGGCCTTGAACTTCGTATGAGGGGTGATCGAACCCGGCTTGGCCAACACCTGGCCACGCTCGATGTCCTTCTTTTCCGCGCCGCGGAGAAGAAGGCCCACGTTGTCACCGGCCTGCGCGGAGTCCAGCAGCTTGCGGAACATTTCCACGCCGGTCACCACGAACTTCTTGCTCTCGCCCAGACCCACGCGCTCGACTTCTTCGGACACCTTGATCGTGCCCTGTTCCACGCGGCCGGTGGCCACGGTGCCGCGACCGGTGATCGTGAACACGTCTTCCACGCTCATCAGGAAGGGCTTGTCGATCGCACGGACGGGATCCGGGATGTATTCGTCAACCGAAGCCATCAGCTTCAGGATGGCGGGTTCGCCGATCTCGCTCTGGTCGCCCTCGAGGGCCTTCACCGCGCTGCCGCGGGTCACCGGAGTCGCGTCGCCGGGGAACTCGTACTTGTTCAGCAGGTCGCGCACTTCCATCTCCACCAGCTCCAGGAGCTCGGCGTCGTCGACCATGT
>CAYQFG010000001.1:51712-53263 GCA_964416695.1 uncultured Bifidobacterium sp. | reverse complement strand
GCAGCGGCCTTCGCCTCGGCGGCAGCCTTTTCTTCCGCGGCCTTCGCCTCAGCAGCAGCCTTCGCCGCGGCTTCCGCCTTCTCCTTCGCCTTCTTGTGCACCTTCGGCTTCTTCGCCTGGTAGGACTCACGCGCCTTCAGCGCGGAGTCGGCATCAGCCTTGCCCTTCGCCACCAGCACGGACTTCTCCATGATGCCCTGACGATAGAACAGCGTACGCACCGTATCGCTCGGCTGCGCACCGTTCTTCAGCCACTTGAGCGCGCTGGCCTCATTCACCTTGACTTCCGGCGGGTTCATATTGGGGTCGTAGTGACCGATTTGCTCGAGGAACTTGCCGGTAGCAGCGGCGCGCGAATCCGCGACCGTGATACGGTAGAAAGGCTTGTGCGTTTTGCCCATGCGGGCGAGTCGAATAACAACGGCCAAAAGATGTCTCCCGGAACAGGGGGAAAAAATGGAGGCACAATCTTAGAAAAGATGCACGGCTTTGCAAGGTTTCCAGCGGCTTTTTTGGTCAAAAAACCGGAATTCCTCCGCCGTGTCGCCCGGAAAACCCGGGGCCTCCTCCTTGCCCCCGTTTTCCGGACCGTTTGTCGCACCGGGCACCGTGTCCGGGTCAAGGCCCGACACCGCCCGCAACCTTAACCCTGACCCAGGGCTTCCGCCGGAATCCAGGACTTGACCGTGTCGCGGATGTAGACGCCATCCTTCAGGGTCACGCCATCCGGATCATCAATCGCCTCGTCGCATTCATCCTCGAAAACCACCCATCCGTTGAAATCGGTCTTCACGAGATCATCGATGATGGTCCGGAAGTCAAGGCTGCCCTCGCCCGTCTGGGCCCAGCGACCGTCCGGAAACATGTCCTTGAAGTGGATGTGGTTCACCAGGTCGCGGTACTCGCGAATGATCGTCACCGGATCCATGCCGCCCTTGGCGAGGTGGCCCACGTCAGGCGTCCAGCCGATCGCCTGCCGGTCCAGCAGCGGCAACAGTTTGTCGTAATCCTCGCGCACCCGGAAGATCGACCCTTCGGGCGAATTCGGATGATACGAACACGTGATCCCGCGGTCCGCCGCGCGACGCGCCAGCCCGTTCACGCACGTGATGAAATTCCTCTGACGCGCTTCCAGATCGGACCGGTCCTGCTGCGGCATCTGCACCGGCATGAACAGCACCTCATAGGGAAACGACTGGATGAGATCCATCATCCGGTCGGCTTCCCGCTTTTCATCTTCGCTCTCGCCATCACCCAGCCAGTCGCGCACGAACGCCACCGACGACAGGCGGATGCCGCGCGCGTCCAGGGCGTCCTTCAGCTTCCCATGATCCCAGAACGGACCCAGTTGCAGGTTCATCGGCTCCAGCCCCTGAAAGCCGGCCTGGGCCGCGATGTCCGCCATATGGTCGATCTTGCCGATGTATTTGTCACCGCACATGATCCAGGCATAGGTTTCACAGGTGAATCGGATGTTGGCCATGGTGAATCCGGGAAGAAAGGGAAAGGAAGGAAGGGAAGAAGGGGAGTTTTTTGGGGGGAAGCGGCGGG
>CAYQFG010000001.1:0-51612 GCA_964416695.1 uncultured Bifidobacterium sp. | reverse complement strand
CGCGCGAAAGTGCCCTTGTCCGTGGTGACGCGCACGGTGTACACACCGGTCGCGGAACCGCGCAGGGCCTTCAGGTCATACGACGCACCCAACTCACCCGAAGCGCGGAACACTTCGCGACCCGAAGCCGCGTACAGCGCGAGGGTGTGACGCCCCGGCTCGAGCACGCTCAGGCGGCCCGCATGGAAGCGGGTGCGGAGTTCGGACAGCGGCTTGGGGGCCATCACCGAAACCGGATCCAGGTGGCAGCTGCCCGTGTAGGTCACCCGCAACACGCCGGAGTTCGCGTTCGCAGCATAATCGCCGCCGCCGTAGTTCAGGAAGTACAGCGCGCCGTCAGGACCGTAAGAGGCCTGAACGGGGCGACGCACGTTGCCGGGCGCGGTGTTCAGGGCCAGCACGCCGTTGTCCAGGCGCGCGGGCGTCGTCTTCACGGTCACGGTATTGCTGTCGATCACGCTCCCGTAGACCTGGACCTGATTGTGGATGCTTTGCATCATCAACCACACGTGATGGAAGTGAGGGGGAAACTTGACGGCCGACTTCAGGTTCCGGTCGTAGAGGTACACGTCGCCGCCGATGGCCACGTTCGTGGGCAGCGTCGTCGCCGTGGGGGCGCCGCTCTGGAACCACAGTGTGGCGGATTCGGCGGGCGGCAGCTGCTTCACGCCGCTGTTCAGGGGCGAGTTGTTGAGGGGCGTCGCGACGCTGTGACCCACCGGGGCCGTCCAGGAACCCGAGGGCGTCGCGATGTTGTTCTTGTGCCAGTACGGGAAGCCCGTGAACCCGGGCGTCGTCAGGATGTGATACTCGTCGTTGGTGGTCTGGTAGTTGACTTCGCCCCAGGCCAGCCAGCGCTTGGTCGGATGCACCCAGATGGAAAAGTTGCTGCGCGTTCCCTTGACGTACACTTCGGGCAAGACCTTGGCCGGGTCGCGATATTCGGCCGCCAACGTCGCATTGCCGTTCTTTTCGAAATGATCGGCCCAGTACTGACCGAAGTTTCCTTCAGGGATGGAATACCCCTTTTCGGAATTGTCCGGCTTGATGCGGATCACGCCGCCGCGCATGCTGGCGGTGCTGGACGAGCCCCACTCCTGGCTGCTGTTGCTGTCGGTGGTTGAATACTGGGACCCGTTGCCGCTCAAGTCGTTGCCGTTATTGCCGATGGTCACCCACAGGTCGCCGTGGGCGTCGAAGCGCATGGGGCCGCCCGCGTGCCACTGGCGCGTCTTGCTGAGCAGAATGTCGATCAGGTTTTTCTCAGTGGCGGGCTGCAACGTGTCGTTGGCGCCGAGGGTAAAGCGGGAGAGGCGGGCCCGGTAATTGGCCTGGCCCACGCGCGGAGGCACGTACCACAGGTACACCCAGCGGTTGGTCTGGAAACCCGGATCAAGCGCTACGCCCATCAGGCCGTTGTCGCCGTTTCCGCCTTCCACGGTTTCGGCGGTGTTGATGAAACCGATCTGCTTCACCGCCTTGGTGGTGAAGTCATACTTGCGGAACGACCCCTTGCGCTGGACGAAGTAGATGTCCGCACCCACCACGGAATCCCCCGACTTCACGGCATGGAAGGCCATCGCCACGGGTTCGGACAGGTCGGGCACCGTCGTGGCCCCCGTGCTGCCGCTGCGGCTGAACAGTTCCGTACGCTGGAAATCGGTGGGCTGCAGGTCGGTGCAGCCGTCGAAGGAATATTGCGCGGCGGCAGGCACGGCCACTGCCAGCATCGCCAGCGAGAGCAAGCGGCTCTTTCCCGGATTCAAATATGTTTTCTTCACGAAACCTCCTGCCCGGGCCCGCAGGCACCTTGGACTTCCCAAATGTGATCGTGCCTGAATGTAGGGAACACCCGCTTTCAAAGTGGTACTTTTTCGGCGTCTTGTAGCACTATTTGAAGACCATTATGTTACAAAATGCGTACGATCCGGTCCACATCGGCGATTCATGAAGATTCGCAGGATTCCGGACCGTCCCATGCGCTGAGCACGAGATTACAGTACTTTATGAAACGATCATGACGCATCCGGCCCCGACAACCGCCTCTTCCCGCCCCGATGGCCGCTGGCTGATCGGACCGTGGCAGGACATGGCTTTTTTCATCGCCACACCCCTGGCCATCATTCCGCTTTTTCATGCCGCCTCATGGCTGTTGCCGCTGGTGTTCCTGAAAGCCCTGGTGCTGTCACTGAGCGCCACGGGACATCACCTCCCCGGTTTCATCCGGGCCTACACCGACCCCGTCGTTTTCCAGAAATTCCGCGCCCGTCTGGTCATCGTCCCCGCGCTGATCCTGATGCTGACGGTGCTGGCGGCCTTCTACAAGCTCACCTTCATCTTCTTTTTGCTGATCGTGTGGGGGACGTGGCACGGCATCATGCAGGTTCACGGTTTTCTGCGGATTTACGATGCCAAGGCCGGTATTCATTCCGCGCTCACCGCCCGCCTCGACTTCTGGATGAGCCTCACCTGGTTCGTGCAGATCATCCTGTGGTCTTCCGGCAAAAAAATGTCCATCCTCGGAACCTTCTACATGGCGGGAGGCCCCCTGTTCCCTCCAGGAACCGTAAGGGCCCTCGAAACGGGATGGCTGGCGCTGACGATCGGAGTCACCATCCTGTTTGTGGCCACAACGGCCTACGGATACACGCAAGGGCGCTTCAACCCCCTGAAGCTCGGCACCATGCTCGTCAGTTTCACGTTTTGGGCCTACTGCATGATCACCATCGACAACCTGATCATCGGGCTTCTGTTGTGGGAGATTTTCCATGACCTGCAGTACAACGCTTTCGTCTGGAGTTACAACCGCAGCCGGGTGAAACGCGAACTCTCCAGCAGCCGGGTGGAACGCTACCTGTTTCACGCATCGGGGAAGCGCATCCTCATTTACACCGCCTGCATCCTGCTCTACGGGGCGATCGGGATGGTGGGCCACGACCTGCTCGAGGTGTATGAAAACCGGGCCGCCTACAGCAGTTTCTGGAGTCAGGTCGGGACGATTTTCGCGTGCTCGGCCCTGATTCATTTTTATCTCGATGGCTTCATCTGGAAGGTGCGCGACGCCAAGGTTCTCCAGGATCTCGGCATGAAAGCCGGGACGGCCGCCCCTCCTCCACCCCGCCGCTGGAGTCTGGCCACGGTGAAGCACTGGGCGTTTGTCGGCGTCTTTCTGACGGGTTCGCTGGCCCTGGCGGCTTCCGAACGGTTCCACTGGACGGAAGAGCAGAAAAAAGGGATGTCCGCCAGCCTCGTTGAGGCCATTCCCCGCAACGGTTACGCGCATTTCCTGCACGGCACCGATCTGGCTTCCGCCGGAGACCTGGAGGCCGCGCGCGCCGCGTATCACCGGGCGATCGCGCTGGACACCAACTACGCCTTTCTGGAAATCCTCGTGGCTGACCTGTCCCTGCGGCTCGCCGACACCAACGGTGCGATCGCGGCCTTCGAGAAGGCGCGCGCGCAGGACCCGCTCGACACGGACATCAACAGCGCCCTGGCGTCCCTGTATATGGCGACCGGACGTGCGGATCACGCAGAACCCGCGTTCCGGGCGCTGCTGCACGCCGACACCACCAACGCGTCGGTTTATTACGGTCTCGCGTTTTCACTGTTGCAACAGCGCCGCGGCCTGGATGCGAAGCCGTATCTGGAGCGGTCTCTCGCCCTGGATTCGGCCCAGCCCGCCGCGCTCAATTATCTCGGAATGGTCGAACATGCCACGGGCAACCGCGACCGCGCGCGGCGTTTGTACGAAGCCGCGCTGCGTCTCGCCCCCGATTACGCGCATGCGCGTGAGAACCACGCGCAGCTGTAAACCGCGCGAGGGTGGCCGCCGGGTGCGCGTTCCTGAAACCAAGGATCCGTCACAACAAAAAACGCGCTCCTGCAAGGAGCGCGTTTTTTGTGAGGAGAACTCCGGTGGCCCGGGTCAACCCGGCGACCCGGGATTGCCCGTGAGGGAGGGCGTCGCCGCTCCCCCCACCACCATCTCCGATTAACGGGAAGCCGCGAGGATATAGCGCTTCATGACCGGGCCCTGAATGCCAGGCATCGTCACCCGCATGAAGTATACTCCGGGCTGCAAGGCCGACTGGTCGAAGGCGTAGCTGGTGCCATGCCCCGCCGCCTGCAGAACGGTCTTGCCCGAAACGTCGAGGACCTGCGCGCGATAGTTCACCGGCGCGGCCAGGGAGAACTCCAGACGGGAGTCGTGCAGGTCGACACCATTGGGCAACAGCTTGTAGCCGCCCGCGATGGAGGTGGCGTATGTCGTGCCCGTCAGGTGGTTCTCGGCCGTGACCACCGGCAGGTCGTCGCAGGAGGCGTCACAGGGCGTCTGGTCGTAGCCGGCGAGGAAAAACAACACCTGGGCGAAGTAACGGTCCCAGTCACCGACCTTGCCGTCAAAGGCGTAGTCGCCGCCCATGATTTCGAGGTTGTCGTGACCGGCGGGCAAGTAGTGCGACATGCCGTTGCCGACCTTGAACAGGTAGGTGTACATGTTGCCGCCCTTGCGCCGGTACTGGGGGGCCAGCATCGAATTGCTGAACTCGCGCGGGTCGTACAGCGACAGCACGGTCACCTTGTCCTTGTGCTCCGGCATGGTGCGGATGTCGTTGCCGAAGCGGTACCACTCGTTGCGGATGATGCGCACCGGTTCCTGGGTCAGCACCTCATTGCCGCCGGCATCCACCGACGTGGGAACCTCGCGCACTTCATGCATGCCGGTTTCCAGAACGTTCGCGGTGACGATGTGCTTCTTCTCAGTGGGGTTTTTGTACACCGGTCCGTTGGTGTTGGCACCATGGCTGGCGTAATTCATGGGATGAAGCACGTTCGTGTACCACGACCAGGCGCGGGTTTCGTCATCGCCGCTGCCGTGGAGGTGGAAATAACCGACCCCGCCCTCCACGGCGGTCTGGATGGCATTACGACGTGCCACGCCCAGTGAGTTGCTGCCCATCGCGCTGATCTGGTTGGCGAAAATCACCTGGGCGCTGGTCAGGTCGGCGAGGGTGAAATCGGGAGTGGGGAGGCCGTTGGACGCCCCGTTGTTGGGACCCACGTGTTTTTGCACAGTGAAGGCAGGCACCCCCTCGCTACCGTATGTTTCCGCTACGCGCGTCAGCGTGTTGGAGATCAGCGGCTTGCTTTCGCTGTGGTGGAAGCCAAAGGTGAAGTTCAGCTCGACGACTTTCTTCAACTTGGACGTGAACTTCACGGCCTGTCCATCCACGATCTTGACGTGGGTGCGCGCGGCCGGATTTTTGTCTTGGGCCTGAACAGCCCCCAGTCCCGCGATCAGGCTGAGAGCCAGACCCCGGGTCCAAGGTGTGATGACGGTTTTCATATTGCTCCTCCTGATGCTCATTTTAATCTTGTCACGCGTCCTTGGGATCCGAAATCAAACTTCAGATCGCCCACTGAATGCGCGCCAGCCAGTACCAGTGTCCCTTTTCGTTGGTCACGGGAACAAACTGGGGGGTGGTGTTTTTGTCCTTAAGGCGCATGTGATCGTTGGCAACCTGAACATACAAGCTCAGGTACTCCGACAGGGAGCGCGAGGCGTGCACCGACCACTTGAAGTCATCCTTGTGGAAGGTCCTGTAGCGAAAGGTGTCCTGATCGATCAGCAGGTTGTCCTCGGGGACCAGGTTGAGCCGGTCGTAGGTGCTGGCGATGCTGGCCACGTTGGGGTTGTCGAGGTATTCCAGTTCAAGGGAAAGGTTGTTCAGCAAACCGAAGGTCGGCACGCTGAAACCGAGCATCATGGGGCGGCGCTGGGACATTTCCGTGTAGAAAATGGGATGGTTCTTGAGGCCGAGCTGGGCGACTTCGCCGTAGAGGTTGAACTTGCCCATGCGCGCTTCGTTGAAGCCGAGCAACTGGTTGAAGTCCACTTCGAAGAAGGCCATCAGCTTCACCGCCGCCAGATCGAAGGAGACACTGTCGACGCCTGCCCCGGTATTCTGGGGAAGCGCGGCCACGCTGTCGAAGCTCAGCCCGGCCATGATGACGTAGGTCTGAAGATCCGACTCCAGCATGGTGAGGTTTTCAGCAGGACGCCCCGCGTCGCCGGGCACGTAGAAATCCTTGCGGTAGGCATGGTTCTTCGTGAGTTCACGCTTGGTCTTGGGAGTGGGAGAGATGTAACGGTGCAAGGCACCGGCCCCCCCCACGGTCAGCCAGGACGTCGGCTTCCAGGTGGCGATGTAAGCCGGGGTGATGTCGTAAATCGGCGCATTGAAATACTCTCCGAACAGCCCGACCTCATGACGCAACGTCCCGTCCAGGGTGTTGGCGGCGAACTTGACGCCCAGCGTGGAGTACTGGGCTTCGTTGATCCAGCCCCAGCCGCCGGTGTACAGAATGGTGGGATACGCTTCCGTACGGAACAGGTATTCTCCCAGGTTGCGCGCGGCGGCGTTGTACTTGTACGGGAAGAAGCCGAAGGTGAGGTCGGTGTTTTCCGTGGGGAAATACTGCATGTAGGCATTGGAAATGCCGGGCCCGAAGCGGATCACCTTGTCGTCGGGGGTCGTGCTGCTGGCGGCGAAGGCGCGCCAGAAGATGCCACCCACACCGACGCTCACCAGGTACTTGTCGTCCAGGCGTTCGGTGAAGCCGACGTTCACGTAGGTCCGGTTGAGGGCCGTCCCGGCCGCGTCGTATCCGTTAAAACCGTTTTCACGGGGATCTTCGCCCGCTTCAATGCGCCCGACATCGAACGCCGTGAACAACGTGAGTTTCTTCCGGGATTCCGTCTCCTGGGCGGACACCCCGAGGGCGAGGGAAAGCCCCGCCGCGCAAGCTACTGAAACCGCTTTAAGCATCCATGTTCTCCTTGTTCGTCCCGTTCGTGCGTGCCGTGCGGCCGTCAGTTGTGAAATTCGATGCGCGCCAGGAAGTACCAGTCGCGGGCACTCCGGGTCATGGGCGCGGTGATGCTGTAGTCCCCGTCCCAGCTGCGCAGGCGGAGATGATCGCTGGCGACGCGAACCTTCACGTCCAGCCAGGGGTTGAGCGCACGGTGGGCCTGCACGCTCCAGCGATGATCGTCCCGGGTGAAATTGGGCAGCGCCCCGGAGTAATCGTCCAGCACCGGGAGGGGCGTCGGCGCATAACGGATTTCGTACCGGTGATCGCCGTACGGATTCCTGAAGTACTCATACTCCACAGCCAGCGACGTCAGGATGCCGGCCGTGGGCAGCGAAATTCCGACCATCATCGGCATGCGTTCCATCACGTCGGTGTAATAGAGGGTGTCGTCCTTGAGGCCGAGCAACGCGGCTTCGCCGTAAAGGACCAGGGCCTCGTTCCAGCGGGGCAAGGACAGCAGTTCCGCCCGCGCCCGCAGGCTGAACTTGAGGGCCTCGGTGGTCAGCCCCGAAGAGCGGATGTAGTCGTACTGGGCGTTCCCGATCGTGGTGTTGCTGTCGGAGGCGCTGAGCTTGACGAAGCGCGACCAGGCCACCCCGAAACCCACGTTCATTTTCTCGCTGCCGAACGTGTTGATGTACGCCACGTTCAGGTCGTAGACAGGCTGGGAAAACATTTCGGCGTAGAGCAACGCCGTATGCGTGAAGAGGGACGACTCGCGCCGCTGGTATTCGACGCCCGCCATGCGGTTGTGGGAGTCGGCCATCAGGTCTTTGCCCTGGGAGCTTTCCAGAATCGTGGGATAGGCTTCCGAGCGGAGGAGGTATTCACCGAGATTCCGCGAATCCGCATTGTACTTGTAATCGTACACGCCGAAACGGGCCAGCTGCCAGGTGTCTTCGCCCGTGGGCGCCGCCCACGTCAACGCCGCCTGCATGTCGGCATCGAACTTCAATCCCGCGATGTGAAACATGGAGATGTCGGTCGCATGATTGCGCCACAGCATCCAGTGCAGCTTGCCCATCACGGACCAGTTGTCGTTGAGGGCCTTGTCGATTCCCCAGCGGGCTCCCACGCGGCTGATCACTTCCCCGTTGGACCCCTTGGACTCCGCATCGCTCAACTGAAAGCGTCCGAAATCGGCATAACCGCTCACCTTGAGGTCATCGGCCGTGAGAAACGTCTGCTCCTGGGCCCGAAGCGGGAGCGCGGAGACGAAACACAACGATAACGCGAAAAATGCGCCCTTCACTCCGGCTCTTTCCATGCGTCCAGCTTCCTTCGGTTCGCGAATACGCGGTTCACGGATCCGCCCTGATCCGGCAGGCCGGAATACGACCCTACCCCCGTCATGGCGAAAACTTGTCCAAACAGAGCCCTAATGTACCGCATCAGACCAGAACGTGCACGACAACAAAGGATCAATTCATACCTCTAATGTTTCTTTTCGACCAAAACCGCACGGAAACAGCATGATTCCGCAAATCCGACGTCCGGACCCCGGGAGGCCCGGGCGCACCTGACCTCCAGCCCCCCCCTACCCCCCCTGGTAATACTTCTCCCGGTACTGCCGCGGGCTCATGCCCATGCGGCGGGAAAACTGCTTGGAGAAGTAGCTCTGGTCGAAAAAACCCGTGGCCCGGGCGATCCAGGCCACGGGCTGGCGGGTATTGACGAGCAGCTTGCAGGCTTCATTCACGCGGATTTTCACGATGAAACGCACGGGCGCCTCCTGGAAAATCTGCTTGAAGCGCCGTTCGAACTGACTGATGGACAGCGACATCATGCGCGCCAGCTGTTCGATCTGGATGGGTTGCGCGTAATTTCGGTTGATGTGGTCGATGACCCCGGCGAACTCGGCGTAGACCGGGTCGGGTGTGCCGTTGGTGTCCAGAACACGGGTCGTCCCCGCAACACCGATGATGGTGCCGTCGCGTCCGTACAACGGCATCTTGTTGGTCGAGTGCCACCGGATGCTGCCGTCTTCCAGTGTGATGGGCTCCACGCGATCCACGATCTTGATTCCCGACTTCACGACGGAGAGATCGTCGCGTTGAAACGCTTCGGCATTGTGCTTGGGAAAAAAATCGAAATCGTTTTTGCCGATGAGGTCGGCTTCCGTCCGGCCGCCGCACATCTTCACGCTGTTCTGGTTTGCAGTGACGTAACGACATTCGCGATCTTTCACCCAGAACCAGAGATTGGGCACGTTTTCGAACAACTGCTCGAGCCCCCCCAGGCTGTCGAGTGAATCCAGGAAGGCGCGCTTGAAGGCTCGTGGATCAGTGGTCATAAAAAATACCCTTTCCGGCAGCCTCCAAAACGGGCCGCATGAGGACGATCAGGAAGAATAACCTCATATTCAGGGGCGATTTTGCGGCCCCCTGCACCCGGGCCCGGTTTCGGGCCCGCTTTACCCCCCAAACACCACGCCGAAATAATACCCATTCATCCGCAATTAATACAACAACCTTTCGCCCCGGACTGGTAGACTGATAGAGTACCGGAGCCGGAAAAACCGGCGTCCGGTCAAGGAGGTGAAATGCACAAGGTTTCCATAGGCACCTGGGCTTATTCGGTTGGCCCGTACGCCGAAAATCCCGTTCCGTTCCGCACTGTGGTCGAAGGTTTGCGCGACATGAAGTTCGATGGCCTCGAACTCGGCGCCTTCGGCCAGCACCCCACGCCCGACAATCATCCGACCAAGGAATCGCGGAGGACCTTGAAGGATCTGGTGGAAAGCAACGGTCTGCAGTTTTCGGGACTGGCCGGCGACATGTGGAGCGAGCATCTGGCCGATGCCGAGGACGGCGGCAAGTCGTACCTCGCAACCGTCCGCAAGAACCTTGAATTCGCACATGACCTGGGCATCACCTTGTTCCGCGTGGACACCGTGCAGCCTCCCGAAGTGATGGACACCGTCGGCAAGGACGTTGCCCGCGACCGCATCGTGAAGACCTGGACCGAAGTGTGCCGGATGGCGGCCGACTTCGGCATCGACGTGACGTGGGAATTCGAACCCGGCTTCATCTTCAACCGGCCTTCCGACATCATCGAACTGGTCGACGCCATGAGCGGCTCGAAGAACTTCGGCGCCATGTTCGACACCTGCCACGCCTACACCTGCGCGGTGGTCGGCTTGCGCCAGACCGGCGGCGAGAAGGAAGTCTCCGACGACGGCGTGCTGGAGCTGGCGAAAAAGCTGCGCGGCAAGATCAACGCCATCCAGTTGATCGACTGCGACGGTTCCTTGAACGAACACGGAACCAGCACGCATACCCCCATCGGCGACGGCAACATCGACTTCGGCCCCGTGCTGCAGGAACTGACGGCCAACGCCGGCGTGAAGCACGACTGGTGGACGATCGACCTGTGCTTCTGGCCCAACGCATGGCCCGCGACGCAACAGTGCAAGACCGCCGTGGACGAGTTCAACAAGCGCTACGGGTAACCGGACGCCCCATTTTTCAGAACGTCAAAAGGAGAAACATATGGAAACCTCGAACCAGAACTCCGGTTTCGACCGGACCCCGCTCGCCGTGGACATCGACCAGCCGGGCTTTTTCCCCTACGCCCGTTTCGCGTTGTCCGGCGGGCGCAAGCGCCAGCAGCGCGTGCTGCCCCTGTCGCCCAGCGCGGAGTTTTCCGTGTGGCCGAACGTGATTCCCATGTCCGAAGGGGCCGCGGCGTCGCGTAAAAAGGCGCGCGGCGCACGCTGACCAGGCCGGCGGGCAAGCGCCGACAGGCGCCCATCCCGCCGGCCGGGCAGGTGCCTGTGCCGTTGCAACGCCTGTTCCTGATCGGTTGGTTCGCACCGCTTTTTCCGGAGGGGGTCAGCGCCCCGGAAAGGCGCCGCGCCCGCCGCGTTGCTGCATCATGCGCTGCAGCTGCTTCATGCCGCCGGCCTTGCCGGCCATGCCCGACACCTGCTTCATCATCTTCTGCATCTGGTCGAACTGCTTGAGCACCTGGTTCACTTCCTGCAGGGTGGTGCCGCTGCCGGCCGCGATGCGGAAGCGGCGACGCCCGTCGATGATCTTCGGATTCGTCCGCTCCTTGGCCGTCATGGAGGTGAGGATGGCCTCCGTGTACTTCAGCTTGCTCTCGTCCACATTGGCGTTTCCGGCCAGTTTGCCGAGACCGGGGATCATCGCCATCATGTCGGCCATCGACCCCATTTTCTTCATCTGCCGCAGCTGGGTCAGGAAGTCGTTCAGATCGAACTTGTTGCCCAGCATCTTCTTCTGAAGCTTCTTCGCTTCCTTCTCGTCGTAGATCTCCTGCGCCTTTTCCACCAGCGTGAGCACGTCACCCATGCCGAGGATGCGCGAGGCCATGCGGTCGGGGTGGAACAGGTCGAGCGCGTCGAGCTTTTCCCCCGTGCCCACGTAGCGCACGGGTTTGCCCGTGACGGACTTCACCGACAGCGCGGCACCGCCGCGCGCATCGCCGTCCATCTTGGTCAGGATGACCCCCGTGAAGTCGAGACGGTCATTGAAGGCCTTCGCCACATTGACGGCCTCCTGGCCGGTCATGGCATCGGCCACGAAGAACCGTTCCGCGGGTTTGACCGCGGCCTGGATCCTTTCAAGCTCGATCATCAGGTCGTCGTCGATCTGGAGACGGCCCGCGGTGTCGAAGATCACCGTGTCGCAGCCCTGCTCGCGCGCGGCCTTGAGGCCGTTCTGCGCGATGCGCACCGGATCGCCCGCGCCTTCGTCATAAACCGGAACGCCCAGTTGCGCGCCCAACACCTTGAGCTGGTCGATGGCGGCGGGACGATACACGTCGCAGGCCACCAGCATGGGTTTGCGCTTCCACTTTTCGCGCACATGCAACGCCAGCTTGCCCGACGCGGTGGTTTTACCCGACCCCTGCAAACCCATCATCAGAATGCCCACGGGGGGGCTGCCCAGAAAACGCGGTTCTTCGGCCTGTCCGCCCAGCAACTGCACCATTTCGTCGTGCAGGATCTTGATGATCATCTGGCCGGGACTCACCGACGACAACACTTCCGCCCCGAGGGCCTTGGCCTTCACCGTCGCGATGAATTCCTTGACGGTCTGGAAATGCACGTCCGCCGCCAGCAGCGCGACGCGGACTTCGCGCAATGATTCGGAAACGTTTTCTTCGGTGATCCGGTCCTGGCCACGCAGGCGCTTGAAGGCGGAGTCGAGCTTGGTTGTCAGTTGTTCGAACATGGGGGGAAAGGTACCACTTTGGGGACGTTCTGATATCGGGGAGTACGGGGGGCAAACGCCCCTGCGGGGCGGGCGGCAGCACACGCTCCGGTGACCCTGCCCGGAGTTGGTGGTTGGTCCTTGGGGGTTGCCAGGTGCTTGAAGGCAGCAGCCCACCACCATCGAGTGTTTTAAATTGCCCGGAGGCCGGAATCACCAACATCCGGCACGGTCCCGGTCGAGGCACCAACCGGTCGAGGCACCAACATCAGGCAAGGCAAAATGGCGGGCGCCAACTTCCTGTTGGGCCTCACCGCAAGCACCAGCCTCACACCGAGTCCCAGTGCTGGCACCAACTTCTTTATTTCTATTATTCCCGGCCTACACCCTGAAAGGTTTCGACCATGGCATTGAAGGTTTACACGAGCAAAGACAGTTCGGGCGCCGCCCTCAAGGGCAAGACGGTGGCCGTGATCGGTTACGGCAGCCAGGGCCACGCCCAGGCGCAGAACCTCCGCGACAGCGGCGTGAAGGTCATCATCGGCCAGCGCAAGGGTTCCGCGAACTACAAGCTCGCCGTCAAGCACGGCTTCAAGCCGGTCAGCGCCGCCGAAGCCGCCGCGCAGGCCGACGTGATCCAGATCCTGCTGCCCGACGAAGTGCAGAAGGCCGTCTACGAGCAGGACATCCTGCCCCACCTGAAGAAGGGCAAGACGCTCGTGTTCTCGCACGGCTTCAACATTCACTTCAAGAACATCAAGCCCCCGAAGGACGTGGACGTCATCATGGTCGCCCCCAAGGGCCCCGGTCACCTCGTCCGCTCCGAGTTCGTCAAGGGTGGCGGCGTGCCGTGCCTCATCGCCATCGCGCAGGACGCTTCGGGTAAGGCCCGTGCCACCGCGCTCGCGCACGCCCGCGGCGTGGGCGGCCTCCGCGCCGGTGCCATCGAGACGACCTTCAAGAACGAGACCGAGACCGACCTGTTCGGCGAACAGGCCGTGCTGTGCGGCGGCGCGTCGGAACTGGTGAAGGCCGGTTTCGAGACGCTGGTCGAGGCCGGCTACCCCGAAGAGCTCGCCTACTTCGAGTGCCTGCACGAGCTGAAGCTCATCGTCGACCTGTTCTACCAGGGCGGCCTCTCCTACATGCGCTACTCCGTGTCGAACACGGCCGAGTACGGTGACATGGTCACCGGCCCCCGCATCGTGACCTCCAAGACCAAGGCCGAGATGAAGAAGGTCCTCAAGGAGATCCAGAGCGGCAAGTTCGCCAAGAACTTCCTCACCGAGCTGCAGAGCGGCGGCAAGAAGTTCCGCGCGTGGGAAGCCAAGGAGAAGAAGCACCCGATCGAGGTCGTGGGCCGCAAGCTCCGCAAGAACATGAAGTGGATCGACTCGAAGGAAGTGTAAGAGTCGGGAGTCCCGCGTCGGTGGCCGGTGGTTGAAGCGACCGCCGGTGACGGACAGGTTCCTCAAGCCCTCGGGAGAGATCCCGGGGGCTTTTTGCGTTTTACGTTTTGCTTTTGTTTTAGGCTTTGCTTTTTTGTGTGCGGCCTCAGGAAAGGGAAGATGGACACCCAGGCTCCGCATTTGCGGACCGGGAGCCGAAGAAAGACTCAGCGGAAGTTCCTGGCACATTGACAAGGGCCTACCGACAAAACCGACAAAACCGACAGGTCACGCACGTCACAGCCTGTCTCTCCGGCAGTGTTATCGCTTTTGGGTCATTTGACGCCATTTGATGTGGGAATCACTGAAATCCCGGAGGCAAAACACTACAATTCCGTTCCATGTCCGGCACGACCATCACCCCCGATTTCGAAGCTTCCGACGTCCATGCGGCGCGTGGGATGAAATCCCGTTATACCCGGTCCGAAGATCTCGCGTGCGCCATCATCCACGGCGCCGGCATCTTCGCCGCCGTCGTCGGCCGCGCGGTTGTCTCCGGATTCTCCGCCTACAATGCGGATGTGCTGGGTTTCTTCGCGGTCAGCCTTTACGGGATCACCCTGATCGCGGCCTACACCGCGTCGACGCTCTACCATTCCATCCCTGTCGACTGGGCCCGTCCCATGCTCCGCAAACTCGACCATGTGGCCATCTTTCTGTTGATTGCGGGAACCTATACGCCGTTCACCGTGCTCGTCATCGGGGGCACGAGCGGTTGGGTCATCACCGGGGCCATCTGGATACTGGCCGTCACCGGGCTCGTCCTTGAGCTCACCTCACGCCTCCGAACCACACTGCAACGCGTGCTTCTGTACCTGATGATGAGCTGGGCCTGCGTGGCCGCCATCGGGCCGCTCACCCGGAACCTTGACGCCGGTGGACTGTGGCTCCTGCTGGGTGGCGGCCTGTCCTATACCATCGGGATCGTTTTCTACCTCTGGCGCAGCCTGCCCCATTCCCACACCATCTGGCATGGCTTCGTCCTGCTCGGAAGCATCCTCCACTACATGGCGATCCTTTTTTACATCGTGCTGAGGTAAGCGCATTCGGGCGCGCCTGATGCTTCGGGCTGCTTCGGGATGCTTCGGGAGACGCGGGGCCCTTCCCCACCTCAGGCTCCGCCAGGCCCACCCAGTATAACCACGTCAGGTACAATCAGGAGGCGCCATGTTCCCCGAAAAAACTGCCCCGCCCCGTCACGCGTCCCTGCTCGACCCCGGCCGCTGCGTGCTCGCCCTGATCGACCTGCAGGAACGCTTCCGGGAGGCCATTCCCGACTTCGCCTCCGTGGTGACCCGCACGGAAATCCTCACCCGGGCGGCGGCGCGGCTGGGTGTGTCCGTCATGGTTTCCGAACAGTATCCGCGCGGTCTCGGCCGCACCGTTCCGGCCCTCGCCGCCGCGCTGCCGCCCGATACCCTCCCCCATGAGAAACTGTGCTTCAGCGCCTGCGACCTCCCGGCCTGGGCCGCCGCCCTCAAGGCGACGCGTCGCGACCAGGTCGTCCTCTGCGGCGTCGAAGCCCATGTCTGCGTCCTGCAAACCGCGCTCGACCTCACCGCCGCCGACGTCAGCGTGTACGTGGTGGAAGACGCGGTGTCCTCGCGGCGCGCCGCGGACATGCGCACCGCCCTCCGCAGGCTTGAGTCTCACGGCATCCATATCGTCACCAGCGAGATGGTGGTGTTCGAATGGCTTCGCAGGGCCGGCACGGACGAATTCAGGGACGTGCAGAAGTGGGTGAAGTAGCCGCGACGCTCAAGGCGGGAACGAAGGTGCGGGCCCGCGCAGCGAATGAATCATGCAGGGAGCAACGGGCGAAGCGTCATGAAGAATCAATGTGCAGGCGAAGGAGCCGTCAACACGGGCCGGGAGAATCGGAAGCATCTCCTGGCAGTGGGCATTGCCATGCAGGACGTTTCTCCGCCACTCCGCCGTGAGCAAGGATCCACCGCTCTGCGATCCAGCGTCTGCGGCGGCACGTCGGGCGTGCGGCCACGTCCGCGTCTCTCCTACGCCCCCTGCTCCTCGTCGTCCTCTTCTTCCGCCGCCGCGAACCTGATCGCACTGAAGTCGCCGCCGCGTTCGTCGACGCGTTTCTTGAGGCGGTGGAATTCGTCCAGACGCACATGGAAGCCCTTGGCATCGTCGTCGGTGATTCCGTTCTCGATCAGGAACTCGCACACCTCGATGGCCTTGAGCAAGTTCTTCTGGTTCTGGTGATACGTGATCAACGCCTTGCATTGAACGGCCACGAACTTGGGATTGTATCCGTATTCCGGCAAGGTGTTCCGCAGGAAGTCGAGCGAGAATTGCGTCAGCACGTCCTTGTTCATGCGGGACTTGCTTTCCTTGATCTTGAAGGTCAGCTGGTCCAGGAATTCGTGCGCGCCTTCGACCTTGCCGAAGAACTCCAGAGGTTCCTTCTGCCATGCCTCAAAATCATCCAGCACGTGCACATCGTCGTCCAGCAAACGCGCCAGTAACGACTCGAGAAACCTTTTATCGGGAGCGGGCCGCGGGGGATACTTCGAAGACATGGAACCGGGAAGGTACTTCCCGCCTGCCGGGGAAGCAAGCGGAGCCGCCGGGACGACGCACGTCGCGGACGTTTTTTTTGGGGGGGGAGAAAGCGGTCGCGCGGCGACCGCGGCGGACGGGAAGTCGCGGGGCAATGGCCCGAACTCCCCCAAAACGGGCACCATGCCCCCCCTTCATTCATTCTACCTTTCAAAGTCTCATGTTTTTGGACGAAACGACCGTTGAGGTCATAGCGGGCAAGGGTGGCGACGGAATGGTCTCGTTCCGTCATGAAAAGTATGTGCCCATGGGCGGGCCTTCCGGCGGGAACGGCGGACGGGGCGGCCATGTCATCCTCAAGGCCAGCAAGGATCACCACACCCTGTATGATATCGGCCAGAGCCGTATCTTCAAGGCCCAGCACGGCGAAAAAGGCGGAACCAGCGACTGCACGGGCCGCAACGGAGCCGACCAGGTCATCCTCGTGCCCGTGGGAACCCTCGTGAAGGATGCCGATACGGGCGAAGTGCTGGCTGACCTCAAGCGCAGCACCCAGAAGGTCATCATCGCCGAAGGCGGCCGCGGCGGTGCCGGCAATTCCGCGTTCAAAAGCTCGCGGAACCAGGCCCCGCGACAGTCGACCCCCGGTGCGCCGGGCGAACGCCGGCGGCTCACGCTCGAACTGAAGCTGCTGGCGGATTGCGGCCTGGTGGGCTTTCCCAACGCGGGAAAAAGCTCCCTGATCCGCAGCGTGTCCTCCGCCACGCCGAAGGTGGCGGATTATCCGTTCACGACCATCAAGCCGGCACTGGGTGTCGTCAGCGTGGCGCCCGGCGCCAGCTTCGTGCTTGTCGACATTCCGGGGCTGATCGAAGGCGCCGCCGAAGGCAAGGGCCTGGGCCATCGTTTTCTCCGTCACATCGAGCGCACCCGCTGCCTGGTGTTCACCCTGGATGCTTCGGAAAAGGATCCCTACGGTCAGTACACCATCCTGCGCAAGGAGCTGGAAAAATTCCATCCCCTCTTGCTTGAAAAACCGAAGCTGATCGTGCTGAGCAAAAACGATCTGGGTGATTTCCCGGTGGACAAACGCTTCAGGAAAGAAAAGTGTCCGGTCGTGAAAACCTCGTCCGCAACCGGCCTGGGGCTTTCCGAATTCAAACGGGAAGCCTACGCCCTCGCGCGGGCCGGTCAGACCGTGAGCGACGGATGGAGCACTCCGGCCTGAGGTCACCTCGCCCCTCCGTGGTTGGCTCCGGCGCTGCACCGCGGGGCCGGATTAAATACATTGAGGCGACGCCCTGAAAAGAGCGGAACCCATGACGAACGTGAGACCTACCGGACACACCGCACCCCCGAAACCCGCCCGCGGAGGCGCCTTGCGACGTTTCCTCTTCAGGGTCGCGGTGCTTGCGGGTTTGCTGGGGGCCTCGGCGGCATACATGCTGTGGGGCACCTGGCCCGTCTTCACCGACAAGAACGAAGCCCGGATCCTTTACGAAGTGCCGGAGCACACCACGGCAAACGCCCTCGTACGGGACTTGCACGAACGAAAGCTGATCGCCTTTCCGCATGCCCTGCGCATCGTTCTGCGCGTGACAGGGTGGGAAACGCGCATTCGCGCGGGCTATTACTATCTCGCGCCCCAAAATTCCGTCATGTACATCGCGCGCCGGCTCACATTCGGCGAAATGGCCACGCGTGCCATGACCATCCCCGAAGGCAAGACCAGCTGGGAGATTTTCGGGATCCTGGACAACTATTTCCCGCTCGACTCGCTGGTCTTCGATTCCCTGGTGAATTCTCCTGAATTCGCGGCGTCCCTGGGTGTGGAAGCCTCCAGCCTGGAAGGCTACCTCTATCCCGACACCTATGTGGTCCCCTGGAAACTCAAGGAGAAAGACGTCCTCGCGATGATGGTCAACCGCTTTCACGAGGTCGTCGCCGGCATGCCGCTGGAAGACAACGCGTTCATCCGGAAACACGGGGTGCACGGGCTCGTGACCCTGGCATCGATCGTGGAAAAGGAAGCCGCGGTCCGCCGTGAGCAACGGCGCATCGCCGGAGTGTTCCATAACCGGTTGCGCAAGGGATGGTCGTTGGGCGCGGATCCCACCGTGCGTTTCGCCGTGCGTAAAATGACCGCGACGCTGCGCCGTGACGATCTGGCCATCAACTCTCCCTACAATACCCGGCGATTCCGGGGACTGCCTCCCGGGCCGATCTGCAGCCCGGGGGAAGACGCGCTGAGGGCCACGCTGAACCCGGAAAAAACCTCGATGATGTTCTTCGTCGCCAAGGATGACGGCTCCCGCGAGCATTTTTTCACGGAGACCTACGCCGAGCACAACCGTCACAAGGACATCGCGGCCGCAAACCGGGCCCGCCAGAGAACGCTCGCGGTCGTGAGCGACCCGGTGGCGACGGAAGGGACCGACACGCTCGCCCCCGGGGCGCGTCAGGACAAAACCGTTGCCGGGCCCGACCTCGAAGCCGCGCCCACGCCCGCCGGCGCGGGCAAGTTGCGGGAGCCCACGCTTCAGGAAAGCAAGCCGGCGCGCGGGCGGGACCAACGCATCGTCGAAACGCCGTAAGCGCGCCCGCTTCCTGGCGGCGAAGCCGTGGGAGCCGGGAGCGCTGAAACCTTCAGGCTCCGCAGCGGGGCCCCCCGCCCTTCCGAACAGGCGTATCCGGACGTTTGTCCACAGGGGCCGGCCATCCGGGATGGATTAGCAGTTTGAGAAAGAGGTTCTTTTGGACGCAGGACGTTGCGTCCGGTTTTATTATAAGACTGACAGAAGCAGGGAACCGTCCTGCCAACCATGCCGGGCCCGTTGCGGTCACGGCCGCAGCAGAAAGAAGATTCGTGAACAAGCAATTCATTGAGAGCAACGGCATCCGCCTCGCCTACGAAGAGCGCGGCACCGGCGAACCCCTCGTCCTGATCATGGGCCTTGGTGCGGACGGACAGGTATGGGACGCGCATGCGCGGGCCTATGCGACAGCCTTTCGCTGTTTTCTCGTCGACAACCGGGGAACCGGTGATTCGGACAAGCCGGAAGGGCCTTACACCACCCAGATGATGGCCGATGATTATGCGGGTCTCATCCGCGGTCTCGGACTCGGCAAGGTGCGTGTGGCCGGAATTTCCATGGGGGGTGCGATCGCCCAGGAACTGGCGCTGCGTCATCCGGATCTCGTCCACTCCCTGCTCCTGGTGTGTACCTGGGCGAAGTTCGAACCGTATGCGGTCTGGGCGTTCGAGAATCTGGTGAAGGTACGGGCCGGCGTGGCGCCGGCCGACTTCATGCAACTGCTGCATCTGTGGATCTGGACCCCCGCCTGGGTCAACGGGCATGAGACGGACATGAAGGAAAGCCAGCGCGCCACCGCCGACGCCGTGGCCAACGGCACCTGGATGCCCCAACATGCGTTCGCCGCGCAGGCCTCCGCCTGCATCACGCACGACACCCTCGGTCGCCTGGACCGGATCAAGGTGCCCACCCTGCTCACCGTCGGCACCGCCGACATTTTCACCCCCCCTTCCTACTCAGAATATCTGCACCGGCACATCAGCGGCAGCACCCTGATCACCTTCCCCGGCTGGGGTCATGTGCATCACTGGGAAGACGAAGAACGCTTCAACCGGGTGACACTGGAGTGGTTGAAGGGGAACTGAGGGAATGCTCAATGTTCAATGAGCAATGCTCAATAAAGAATGCAGCAATGAGCATTCGAAAATAGTACAGATCAAATAACGGGATCGGGGACGGAACAAGCCGCTCGCCGCCACCTGAGCATCGAGCTGCACTCACTGTACATTGAACATTGAGCATTGCTCATTGCATTTCTACCGCGGCGTCGTCAGCTTCTCCACCATATGGCATCTGACCTTTACGAATCCCCGCCGTGATTTGGCCAGCTTGATGTCGCCGATCAGGGCATGCGCCATGATGTAGCCCATGTTGTCCCAGTCCGGGCCGCAGGTACTGATGCCGAGATGGTAATAGCGGGGATCGTTTTGAAACCCCGCAATCGCCACATCCTGCGGAACCGCCTTCCCGCGGGCACGCAGCCAGCTCATGGCTTCGGCCGCCATCTGGTCGCGGAAGAAGATCCAGATGCGCGTCTTCATGTGCGAGGCGCACAGTGAAAAGACGTCGGGCGCGTAGTGAACCTGCTTTTCCAGATTGTCCAGTTTGGCGTTCGGGTATTTCGTCTTGAGATAGGCGCGATAGCCGTCATCCAGATTGTCGACGAAGGACAAGCGCCGCACGGAACCCGGCGACGGACGAATGATGAAGCGGAACACGAAGTCGGGGACGATGTTCTTGACCGACAGGGCGATCTTGAGAAAGAAGCGCATGTCGATGAATCCGGTGATGTCTTCTTCGTCGATGCAGAAATTCGCCTCGCGATACCCGGCATTGAGGAGGTAATAGGCGAGAACGCGCGCCTTTTCGGTATCGACGTTGCCGCGGAGGAACACCTGTGCGTAGGGAGTCAGGCTGGAAAGGTCGCCATGACTTCCATGCACGAGGATGCGGACCCGGTTTTTCATGGCCGCCCCGTGTTTGTCCAGAAATTCCCGGAGGAACGGCAGGTGGGACGGGTCCACCGCATAAAAAACCAGCCCGGCGGGGTAGCGTCCCGAGGCGGCCCACTCGCGGGCACGCGCCGGCAGGTTCTCGGCCTTCTCCGGGTGCAGGAAGTAGCCCGCGTTGTAAAGCTCGCGCTCCATCTTCTGGAAGGCGAGCGCGATGGGATCGGAATTGAAAATTCCCTGAAAATCATCGTTCCCGAAACGCAGGAAAAAGACTTCCTGCAAGGGATGCTGCGTCATCAACTGGTCGAGTCGGCCGACCCAGTAGCTTTTACCGATTTTTTCGACATACCCCAGTTGCTCCAACTGCTGGTAGGCGGTCGTCACGGTTTCGGACGAGACCTTGAACTGGTTGCGGACGAACTTGACGGGCGGCAGGGCCTTGCCCTTGCGATAGACCCCTTCCGAGATCAGGCGGACCAGACTGGTGACGAGGTGTTCGACGGAGGTTTCGCGCATCGTGCCGGCCTTGACCTTGAGCGGCGCGCTTTCGACGCGATCATGGTTGGGGGTGAACGTCCCCTTGCCGGGGATCCGGATCACCTTGCCTTCGTCGCGCAGCTTCGCCAACACACGCTGGATGGTAATGGTCGACAGTTTCCACTGCGCACTCAGTTCCCGGTCGGGGGGAAGACAGCTGTCGGGCGGAAGACCGGCGATTTCCGCCAGGATCCACTGCTGGAATTCTTGGGCACGCGTGACAGCCATGGCATTTCCCCGGATGGTGGACGTTTCGGCGAGTGCCTCCCCGTCTCGTGACTGGTTGTAATAGAACGCCCCCACCCTCCAATTGTTGGTAGTTATTCGGCGTTCTTTGGTACCTTTTTCGGTATAACCCGGGAAATACGAAAACAAAAGTGGCTAAAACAGGAAGAATTCAATTTATATCATCCGAACTTTAGGATTTAATCGGCATTTATATCAAATCCCTGAAAATCCCCTGTTTCGCTCGCTCACCCGGCCGTGGCGAAACAAAAAAAAACGGCCGGGTGGCCCCGGCCGTGGCGAAACAAAAAACGGCCGGGTGGCCCCGGCCGTTTTGACTCACAGGGAGAACATCTCAGCCTTGATGACGGGAGGCGAAGTCGCGCATCAAGGCGACCAGGGCCTGGATCCCGTCCAGTCCCATGGCGTTGTAAACGCTGGCCCGGAATCCCCCCACCGAGCGATGCCCCTTGAGGCCCGAAAGGCCGGCCGCTTCCGCTTCCTTCAGGAAGTTCTTTTCCAGTTCGGGTTTTTCCATGACGAAGGTGATGTTCATCCGCGAACGGTCCTCGACGGCGCAAGTGCCCTTGAACAGCGGATTCGCGTCGATCTCCGCGTACAGGGCGGCAGCCTTTTCCTCGTTGCGCACCCTCATGGCCTCGACGCCTCCCTGGGCTTTCACCCACTTGAGTGTTTCCAGGGCCATGTAGATCGCAAACGCCGGCGGCGTGTTGTACATCGAGTCGTTGTCGGCATGCGACTTGTAATCGAGCATCGAGGGCAGCTTGCGCTTGCCCAGACCGATCCAGTCCTCACGGATGATCACCAGCGTGGTCCCCGCGATGCCCATGTTCTTCTGCGCGCCGGCATAGATCATTCCGAACTTCGAGACGTCGACCGGGCGGCTGAAGATGTCGCTGCTCATGTCGCACACGAGCGGAACCGGCGATGCGGGGAAGTCCTGCAACTGCGTCCCGTAAATGGTGTTGTTGGAGGTGAGGTGCAGGTACTGCGCATCGGACGGAATGGTGTAGTCCTTCGGGATGAAGGTATAGTTCGCGTCCTTGCTGGAAGCCACGACATTCACGTTGCCGAAAAGCTTCGCTTCCTTGATGGCCTTGTCGGCCCAGACACCCGTATTGACGTAGGCCGCGGTTTCCGTGTCGCCCAGCAGGTTCATGGGAGCCATGGCAAACTGCAGGCTCGCTCCTCCCTGCAGGAACATCACCTTGTAGCCATCGGGAACCTGGAGCAATTCCCGGACGATCGCACAGGCATCGGCGACGACCTGTTCGTACTCCTTCGAACGGTGCGAGATTTCCAGCAGCGACAACCCCATCCCCTGAAATTCGAGGCAGGCACGAGAGCCGGCTTCCATGGCTTCACGGGGGAGAATGGCGGGGCCTGCGCTGAAGTTATACACCTTTTTCATGGGGTTCCTTTAAGGGTAAATACCGGGAATGTCTTGAAACCAGGCTTCCAAAGGTAAAAAACGGCCGAACCGGCGGACAGAGCCCCCAGGGGGCAACCACGTCACACAACGGCCTGATAGCTGGCGGCTGCCGTCGTCTGAATGCCGCCGCGCGCATTGAACACACCGCGCACTTCCATGGACCGGGGCTTGCACGCCTTCACGCAATCCGCGAGAATCCGGTTCACCACGTGCTCGTGGAAAATGCCGAGGTCACGGAACGAATTGATGTATTCCTTGAAGCTTTTCAACTCAAGGCAAAGTTTTTCGGGAACATAGGTGATCACGACCGTGGCGAAGTCAGGCAGGCCGGTTTTGGGGCAGATGCAGGTGAACTCCGGAACGCTGACCTCCAGCGTGGTGGAACTCCCCGGATACATGAACTCCCAGGTTTCGATTGCGGGCATGTCCATGCCCGGGATGTGATTCTGGCGATCCTCATAACCTGCGGAGGTTCCCTGTCCCTTGATGTCCGTGGTGTTGCCACTCATAACGCGTCCTCCTTCAGGATGTTCTGCTCGCCTGTCGCGAGATCCTTGACCTCATGGCTTCCGGACGGCGCACGATCTGACCCGAAGAACAGGACTCGCTTGGCGCCGGCCTCGTTGGCCTCTTCCATTTGCTTCTTGAACTTGCCCCCCTTGAGGGCATAGGCAACCGTCAGGCCCCGCTCACGCAAGCCATGCGCCAGGCGCAACAGCTCGACGCGGGGAAGTCCGCCCGGCGCTGCGGCCAGGTCGGCGAGGTAATAGTCGACACCCGACCGGCCCTGAGGCAGCAAGCCCCGCTCCTTCAGGAGCTCCGCGAGCACCACGTCTCCCATGCCGAAACCGACCGCCGGAACCGGCGCTCCGCCGAGGCTGGCCATGAGGTTGTCGTAGCGGCCGCCGCCGGCGAGCGCCCTCAACCCCACACCCTTGTCGAAGACTTCGAAGACGATGCCGGTGTAGTACGCCAGGCCGCGCACCACGGAGGTGTCGACGACAATGAAATCCGCAAGCCCTTGCGCTTCAAGGAGTTGGAACAAGGAACGCAAGTCCCCCAACGCGGCGTCTTCACCCGGAGTCGGCGACGGGAAGACCTGGGCGAGATCCTCCAGCGAACGGCACTGGAAGTAGCGTTCGAGGTCGCCGGCCACGCCTGCCGCCCCCTGCTCTGCGAGCAGCGTCCGGAACGCCTCTTCGCCGATCTTGGCGCGCTTGTCCAGGGCTGTGTAGACGCCCGCCTTGCTGTCCCCTGCAACGCCATGGCGGTCGAGGAACGCGGACAACAGGGCGCGGCTGGAGACGCGTACGGCGAAATCGGCGGCGCCGAGCCCGAAGCCGCGCAGCATTTCGACCACCGCCGCAATCAGGTCCGCTTCGGCCGCGACGGTGTCACAGCCGACGATGTCCATGTTGAGCTGGAAGAATTCCCTCAGGCGTCCGCGCTGGGCGCGCTCGTAGCGAAAAAGGCGGGGGATGGAAAACCATTTGAGAGGCTTCCGGAGCGAGGCTCCTTTTGCGTTGACCATGCGCGCCAGCGTCGGGGTCAGCTCCGGCCGCAGGGCGAGGGCACGGTCTCCCTTGTCACGAAAGTGGTACAACTGTTCGACGATTTCGGGGCCGGATTTGCCCACGTACAGTTCGAGATGTTCGAAGGTGGGCCCCTCGTACTCTTCGTATCCGAACGCGCGGCACACGGAGCGCCAGCCGTCGAAAAGATGGTTCTGCAGGCGCATGTCCGCAGGAAAAAAATCCCGCGTTCCTTTGGGAGTCTGAATGCTCCCCTGACCCGGGGATGAGGCGTGCCTGTTCGCCTGCCTGTTTTGCTCTGACGACATGAAAACCCTTTGCTGATACCGGACTGCCCCTGATGTTCCGCCATGCGGACCCGCACGGATCCCCGTGGGGAGGTGCACGCAGGATGCTCCCGGGAAGCCCGGGGCCTGTCCGAAGCATCCCGGCAAGCCTTCGCGGAGAGCCCCGGGAGGCCATGGGGAGAGGAATGAAATGCGAGACGTGGAATCTAGAAATTGAGGCCCCGACTGGCCGCGAAAACTTCATGAGCAAATCCACTCAAGTTCAGGTGTTCATTGCGAAAAACAGGCGTCGAAGCTACCTTTAACCCTCACTGGAAGGCCCGTCAAAAGCCCTCACGAACCGGCCGCGACGCCCTTGGCCCGCCCCTGCACCCTTGTCCCGGAACATCCCAAAATCCACCGCATGCGCATCCTTTTAACCAACGACGACGGCGTGCTCAGCCCGGTGCTGCACGGTACTGCCGAAGCGCTGGCGCGGGAGCACGAAGTCATCGTGGCAGCGCCTGCGCTGGATCAAAGCGGAACCTCCCATTCCTTCACCCACGGGGTGGGACGCTTGCTGACGGCACACAGCGATACGTCGCGCCCTTGGCCGGTTCACCGCATCGACGGGACTCCCAGCGATTGCGTCAAGTTCGCGATTGTCCATCTGTTGCGCGAGACACCTCCCGACGTGGTCATTTCCGGACCCAACCTGGGGGAAAACGCCGGCATCAGCGCCATTTATTCCGGAACCGTGGCCGCCGCGCGCGAAGGGGCGCTGTGGAACATCCCCGGGCTGGCCATCAGTCTGACCGAATACGGCCCCGAGCACCTCGCGCATGCGCTCGACTGGGTGCTGGACCTGCTGCGCAAGCCGGACATCCTGCCGGAACCCGGTACGCTGTGGAACATCAACTTCCCGGGCTGCCCGCCGTCCGCGGTGGCAGGTGCCCGCTTCACCAGCATGAGCACGGCGATGTTCAGCGACTACTACGAAGAGGTGTCGACCCCGCACGCGATTCCCGGTTACCAGCTGCGGGGCCGCAAGCCGACGGAGCGGTTCGTGGCCGGCAGCGACGACGACGCGCTCCGCCACAATTTCATCGCCGTCACTCCCCTGCGCGTGTCGCAGGGTGACGACGCCGCCCTCGCCGCGCTGCGGCGCCGCGAGCACCGGTTGAACGAAGTCCCGGAGGCACGGTGATCGCGCCCCCCAAATTTTTCCGCTGAGTCCGGACATCCGGTTCGGCCTGTTTTGAATCGCCCAGGAGCACTCTCATGAGCAACGAAGTCAACGACATCTCCCCCGTCCCCCTTCCCGGCGGCACGAACGCCGGCAGGGTCGTCGACGCGTTCATCGAAGACGAGATGAAAAGCTCCTATCTCCGGTATTCGATGTCCGTGATCGTGTCGCGCGCCCTGCCCGACGTGCGCGACGGCCTGAAGCCCGTGCATCGCCGCGTGCTGTACGGCATGGACACCATGTCGCTTTACAACGACAAGCCCTACAAGAAATCCGCCACCATCGTCGGTGAGGTGATGGGTAAATACCATCCCCACGGCGATGCGTCGATCTACGACACGCTGGTGCGCCTGGCCCAGGATTTCTCGATGCGGTACCCCTTGGTGGACGGCCAGGGAAACTTCGGCTCCATCGATGGCGACAAGGCGGCGGCCATGCGGTACACCGAGGCACGCATGGACAAAATCGCGGAACTCGTGCTGCAGGACATGGACAAGGAGACTGTCGACTATGTCCCCAACTACGACGAATCCCTGAAGGAACCCACGGTCCTCCCCTCCGCCTTCCCCAACCTGCTGGTCAACGGCAGCACGGGCATCGCGGTGGGCATGGCCACGAACATGGCGCCGCACAACCTGCGCGAGATCGTCAACGCGTGCGTGGCCATGATCCGCAACCCCGAGATCACCGCCGAAGAGATGCTGACCTACGTCAGCGGCCCCGACTTCCCCACGGGCGGGATCATCCACGGCCGCAGCGGCATCCGCGAAGCGTACCTGACGGGCCGGGGTCGCGTCGTGGTGCGTGCGCGCTGCGAGATCGAAACGATGGCCAACGGCCGGAACCGCATCGTCATCACCGAGATCCCCTACCAGGTCAACAAGACGACGCTGCTGGAAAAAATGGCCGCGCTGGTGCGCGACAAGGAAGTGGAAGGCATTTCCGACCTGCGCGACGAGAGCGACCGCAACGGCATGAGCATCATCATCGAGCTCAAGAAGGATGCGTTCGCCGAAGTCGTCCTGAACACGTTGTACAAGCACACCCAGCTGCAGGACACCTTCGGCATCAACAACCTGGCGCTGGTGGAAGGCCGTCCGCGCACGCTCGGGCTGCGCGACCTGGTGTACTACTTCCTCAAGCACCGCCACGACGTGATCGAGCGCCGCACGCGCTTCGACCTGCGCAAGGCCAGCGACCGCGCGCACATCCTCGAAGGCTTGCGCATCGCGCTCGACCACATCGACGCCATCGTGGCCTTGATCCGCGCCAGCGCGGACACCGCCGCGGCCCGCGCCGGCCTGATGGAACAGTTCAGCCTCACGGAAAAACAGGCCGACGCCATCCTCGAGATGCGCCTCCAGCGCCTGACCGGCCTCGAGCGCGACAAGATCGAGAACGAATACCAAGAACTTCTGAAGACCATCGCGGACCTGAACGACATCCTCGCGAACCGCGACCGCCGCATGGCCATCATCGAAACGGAACTCACCGAGATCGCCGCGAAGCACGGCGACGAACGGCGCACCGCCATCGTCGACCACGCCGACGACATCGACGCGCTCGACCTGATCGCCAACGAACCCATGGTGATCACGGTTTCCCATCAGGGGTACATCAAGCGCACGGGCACGGACGCCTACAAGCTGCAGGGACGCGGCGGCCGGGGGATTTCGGCCACCGGCCTCAAGGACGAGGATTTCGTCGAGCATTTGTTCGTGGCGTGGACGCACGGTTACATCCTGGTGTTCACCAACCTCGGCCGCTGCCACTGGCTGCGCGTGCATCACATCCCCGAGGCCGCGCGCACGGCCAAGGGCAAGGCCCTCATCAACCTCATCCAGCTGCAGCCCGACGAGAAGGTCAGCGCCTTCGTCCCCGTGCGCGGCTTCGACGACCCGCGCGCCCTGGTGTTCGCCACCGAACGCGGCGTCATCAACAAGATCGCGCTGGAATCGTTCTCGCGTCCGCGTTCCGCCGGCATCAACGCGGTGGAGCTGAACGAAGGCGACCGCCTGATCAGCGTGGCCCTCGCTTCGGCCGACGACCACGTCATGATCGGAACCCAGCTGGGGCAGGCCAACCGCTTCCCCATGGACAAATTCCGGACCATGGGCCGGGGCACCCGCGGCGTGCGCGGCATCAACCTGGCTGAAAATGATGCCGTCATCGGTATGGTGCTGGTCGATTCCACCCTCGTGATGGACGTGCCTGAAGACGCCGACGACAGCGTCGAAGCCGAGGTCACGCAAACCACCAGTTTCACGGTGCTGACCATCACCGAGAACGGTCTCGGCAAGCGCACGAATCCCGCCGCCTACCGCATCACGGGACGCGGCGGCAAGGGGGTCCGCAACTTCCGCATCAACGAGAAAACCGGCCCTGCCGTGTGCCTCGCCAACGTGCGGGACGACCAGGAAATCCTCGTCATCACCCGCTCGGGCATCATCATCCGCCTCGAAGCGGCCGACATCCGCCTCACGGGCCGCGACACGCAGGGCGTTCGCGTGATCCGTCTGGACGAGGGCGACGCCGTCATGGGCGTGACCATCGTGGAGAAGGACGATGTCGATCCGTCGCGTCTGGAGTCCGACGAGGAGGCCCGCGTCCAGCATGCCGCCGAAGTCGCCCCCGGGGGCGAAGGCGCCCCGGATGAGAGCGGAGAGGGTGATGAGGGCGGGGAATCGCGAGATGACGCTGGCGCAAACGACACGCCCGATGCAGACGAAGGGCCGGTCGCCTGACCTCCGGCTCTTCTCCCGGCCCGGATGGCGCCTCCTCCGGAGATGCCGTCCCCCCTGCGCCTGCGCGACCACGCGGGAGGCGCCTGTGGGCCCGTATCGGGTGGACGGCCGCGTTGACCTACATGGGCCTGATCTTCATCCTTTCGAGCGTGCCGGGAGATGATCTGCCCCTCCCCCAGTTTCCCTTCAGCGACAAGGTCGCGCATTTCATCACCTACGGACTTCTCGGGGCGCTGATCGCCTTCCGGGCCGGCCTGACGGGCCTGTTCCGCCGCACCCCTCCCGTGCCGCCCTCTATCCCCCAGCCGTTGACCCGCGGCGGGTGGATCGCTCCCCTGGTCGGCGTCGCGTATGCGGCCTTCGACGAATTCCATCAATCCTTCGTCCCCAACCGCAACATGAGCCTCGGGGATTTTCTCGTCGATGTCGCGGGGCTCCTGCTCGGATTCTGGCTGGCCCGCCGGTGGGATGCAGCCCGTCTGCGCCGCGCGCGACCGGCATCCGGCACCCCATAGACCTCCGGAAGAGCGTCACCCCGATCCCGGCGCGAGACCCCTGACAACAGGCGGGCAGAACCAGGATACGGAAAGCGCACGGAACACCATCCCCGGGTGGATGGAGAGCCAGAGGGGGCCCGCCTGTCCTCTCCGCTCCTGTCTCGGAGGGACGTCCGCCGTTGGCGCCTTCGGGATCCAGGGCGCTTGAATGCGGTGAACAGACTTTGACATCGACGGTCGAGACCGCTCAAAATCAAACGTTCGAACCACGGCCGCTGGCTATATTGGTGAGTGTTTCAACAATCACTTTCGCGCCAGGATCTGCTGCCCCGCGCGCCTTTCTCCGATGAGGATTTCGTGCCCCACTACGCACTCGGCCTCGACTACGGCACCAACTCCTGTCGGGCCCTGATCATCGACCTCGCGGACGGACGCGAAGTCGCGACCCATACCTTCGATTACCCCGGCGGAACCCTGGGGATCCTGCTCGATCCCGCCGATCCTCACGTCGCGCGCCAGCATCCCGCGGATTACCTCGCCGGGCTTGAGGCCGTCATTGCCGGAGCGATCGCGCGCGCGCGCGACCGCGTGCCCGGCTTCTCCCCCGGACAGATCATCGGCATCGGCATCGACACCACGGGCAGCACCATCCTGCCGGTGGACCGCGACGGCACGCCCCTCGCGCTGCATCCCGGGTTCGTCGACAATCTCGCGGCGCATACGTGGTTATGGAAAGACCACACGGCGCATGCCGAAGCCGCCGCCATCACCGATGCGGCCCGCGCCATGCGTCCCCAATACCTCGCCAAATGCGGAGGCGTTTATTCCTCCGAATGGTTCTGGGCCAAGATCTGGCGCTGCAAGAATACGGCGCCGGAGGTGTATGCGGCCGCGCACTCCTGGGTGGAACTGTGCGACTGGCTTCCGGCCGTGCTGACCGGAAACACGCGTCCCGACCGGATCCTCCGCAGCGTGTGCGCGGCCGGGCACAAGGCGATGTTCAACGAGACGTGGGGAGGATTGCCGGACAAGGAGTTCCTCGCCAGTCTCGACCCCGCGCTGGCGGAGCTGCGCGATCGTCTCTATGACCGCGCGTGGACCTCCGACGTGCGCGCCGGCGGCCTGAGTGCCGAATGGGCGCGCAAAACCGGACTGAATCCGGATACGACCGTCGCCGTGGGCGCGTTCGACGCGCACATGGGCGCGGTCGGCGCGGGTGTGGGCGAAGGGCGGCTCGTCAAAATCCTGGGAACCAGCACGTGCGACATCATGGTGTCCCCCGTCGACCGCGCCCTGGAGGACATCCCGGGCGTTTGCGGCATCGTGGAAGGGTCGGTCACCCGGGGTCATTACGGCATCGAAGCCGGGCAAAGCGCGGTGGGAGACATCTTCCTCTGGTTCGTCCACAACCTCGCGCCCGAACGGTACGGCTCCACCCCGGGCGAACGTTACGCCACGCTGGAGCGGGAAGCCGCCCGGCTCGCCCCCGGTGAAACCGGGTTGCTCGCCCTCGACTGGAACAACGGGAACCGCACCATTCTGGTCGACCAGCGTCTGAGCGGTCTGCTGATGGGCCAGACCCTGTACACCCAGCCGCACGAAATTTACCGCGCGTTGATCGAAGCCACCGCGTTCGGAGCCTTGCGCATCATCGAGCGGCTCGAAGAATACGGGGTCGCCGTGCGGGAAGTCATCAACTGCGGAGGCCTCGCCGAAAAAAACGGGCTGCTGATGCAGCTGTATGCCGACATTACCGGCCGTCCCATGAAGGTCGCCCGCAGTTCACAAACCTGCGCGTTGGGCGCGGCGCTGTTCGGAGCGGTGGCGGCCGGCACGCAGCGCGGGGGCCATGCCAGCGTGGAGGCCGCGCAGGCGGCGGCCTGCGGCCTGAGCGACACGGTGTACGAGCCGGACGCCGCGGCCCATGCCGTCTACCGCCGGCTGTACGCTCTGTATGCCACCCTGCACGATGCCTTCGGCACGCGCCAGGGCGCCACGGATCTGCATCATGTGATGAAGGAACTGCTTTCCGTGCGCGAGGAGGCGCGAACCCGGGTTGATGCCAAGGTCCGCGCCTCCTCGCGCACGCAGAGACAGGGGCAGGCGTAAGCGCACGCGACGCCTGATGCGAAGACGCCGGAACAGGCGCGCCGCACGGCCTGAAAATCCGACCGGTGCGTGCACCGCCGGCGAACGATGTCATGTGGGCACGCGGAATTGAACCCAGGATCAAGGAACTGAATCATGCTCGAAGACCTCAAACGCGAAGTCGCCGAAGCCAACAGGAACATCGAGCGTCATGCGCTTGCGGCGTTGACGTGGGGCAATGTCAGCGGCATCGACCGCGCGCGCGGCCTCGTGGTGATCAAACCCAGCGGTGTCGCCTACTCGAAACTCACGGCTGAGGACATGGTGGTCGTCGACCTCGACAACCGGAAGATCGAAGGAGCGCTGCGCCCTTCCGTCGACACCATCACCCACGTGATGTTGTACCGGGCCTTTCCCGCGATCGGCGGCATCGTGCATACGCACAGCACCGCCGCCGTCGCCTTCGCACAGGCCATGCGCGAGATACCCTGCTTCGGCACGACGCACGCCGACCACTTCCTCGGGACCATTCCCCTCACACGCAACCTCACGCCGGATGAGATCGCGGCGGATTATGAGGGGAACACCGGCAAGGTGATCATCGAACGTTTTGAAGGCCTGAACCCCGTGGACATGCCCGCCGTGCTGGTCGCGCACCACGCGCCGTTCGTGTGGGGCAAAAACGCCGGCGATGCCATCAAGAACGCCGTCGCGCTGGAACACGTGGCCGACATGGCCCAACGCTCGCTCGCGCTGAACCCTTCGCTGGGCACCATTCCGGCGCACATCCTCAACGAGCATTACCAGCGCAAGCACGGGCCGAACGCGACCTACGGACAAGCGACCGCCGGGTGACGGACCCGTTGACCGTACGGACCACAGCGGAGAATCAAAACAAAAAGCCCGACTTGCAACAGCCGGGCTTTTTCGTGCAGCGGACATTCCGATGCGGCCGTCCAGGCCGCCAGCCCTCAGGTCCCATCAAGTCCCATCAGGTCCCCTCGTAATCAGGTCCCCTCGTAATTCTCCGGAAACAGTTTCCGTTCCAGCGCTTCGATCAACGTATGCAACACCACCATGTGCACTTCCTGGACGCGCTCCGTATCCTGTGACCGGACGTGGATCTGCGCGTCGCCCCGCCCGCGCAACCGTCCCCCGTCCTTCCCCAGAAGCAGGTGAACGATCAGGCCCCGTGCGCGGGCGGTTTCAACCGCCTTGATCACATTGGCCGAATTGCCGCTGGTCGAGATGGCCAGAAGGATGTCGCCGGGTTTTCCGTAGGCCTCAACCCCGCGTGAGAAGATGCTCTCAAAGCCGTAGTCGTTGGCGATGCAGGTGATGTTGGCCCCCTCAAGCAGGGAGATCACCGGTAACGCCTGACGATCTTTCTTGAACCGCCCCGTCAGCTCTTCGGCGAAATGAATGGCGTCGCAGGCCGATCCACCGTTCCCGCAGGAAAGGACTTTGTTTCCGCCGCGAAAACATGTGGCGAGGGCTTCGGCCATGGTCTCGATGGTCTCGAGGTTGGCGGGATCGTCGATGAAGGCCGCGAGGGTGTCACGCGACGCGAGAAGAGCGTTCCGGATCGCATCGGTCTGTTTCTGGAGCATGATGGCAAGATAGCAGGAAGAAGCCGTCTGTCCGCGGTTTGCGAAAGAAAACGCGATGTCACTCCGCCTGTTCGGCGCGCGCGCTCCGACGAACCTTCACCCGCTTTCCGGTGCCGAAGCGGCCACCGGCTTCCTCTTCCGGAACCGGAGACGCCACTTCGACCAACGCCTCGTGCAGACTGCTCCAGAAGCGGCGAAAGCGTGCGCCGAACAATGAGCCCAGGCCTGCGGTCATCCCCCCTGCAAGACCGGTGGCCACGATGAGGCCCGCGCCACCCGGGAGATGAAACAGAGGCGCGATCCGTCCCGCGAGCAGCCCGTCGTTGCGGACATCGAACCACAGCGCCGCGAGACTCCAGGCCAGCCCGCTGCCGATCACGGCGGCAAAGAACCCGCGCACGAGGCGGGACGGCTTCCAGAAACCGGTCAACAGCGCGGGCACGGCGGGCCACCACCAGGCGAACACCCATCCGCCCAGCAAGGTGGCGCCAAAAAGCAGGGAAACACGGATCATACGCTTCCTCCGGGGTCAGCGCTTGGCCTTGAGCGCGAGGATGTAAGCCGTGGAATCGGGCATTTCCAGCGGCCATCTCAGAAACAGCAACCGGTACGCGCGCCCTTCGGCCCAGTCCTTGACGAAGGCGTCGTACTGCGGCGAGCCGGGATTGCCGCTTTGGCCCCCGGGATAGATTCCCCAGGCCTCCGGGCGCTTGCCGGTTTGCACCGCCATGCGCCACGACGGCCCGTGGCTTTCCTTTTGGGCGTTGACGCATTCCCCGCAGCCACCAGCCTCGAGCCCGGTGACCCCCAGCGGGCCCAGGCGCAACAAGTGCGGGATGGACACCGGGCGGTAGCGGCCCCAGCGGATCCACTCCTCGCCGCGCGGCGCGCGGGCCTCCAGCGCGTCGAGCGCGGCGGCGAACGCCTGGCGGGCGAGCGTCCCCGCGGTTTCGCGGGCGGGCGTGCCCACGTCGTCGAACGGCGCCGCCAGCGAATCGGCGAGCAGCAGCGCCAGCGTCATCGAGCGCGAGGGCATCAGGGAGGCCATGGCGCTCCCGCCGCCGCCCGCGCCCAGCGAGTCCCGCGCGCCGTCCGCTTCGAGCGCGCCGCGCAGTTCATCCCGCCACGTCAACTCGTGAAAACGCGTCCACCATTCCACAAACAGCGGAGGCGCCGTCGCCGCCGGGTCATGCCGGTAGTCCCACGCGCGCAGCAGGTCGATCGCCCGGCGCGCGCGCGCGGCGCGGACCGTATCAGGGGGCGCGGCGGCCTCCGGCGTGGCGGCCGCCAGGCCCGCCGGCTCCCTCTTCCCGTCCTTCGTCTCTTTCGTCTCCTTCGTCTCCTTCGTCTCCACGGTGCCTTCCCTGCCTGTCTCCGCGGGAATGACGACCGCGTCTTCGAGAGTGTCGCGCGCTTCGGGCAAGAAGCGCAGAAGACGCGGCAGCGCGCGCGCGGCCAGACGGCTGTAGTCATCGCGCATGACGTCCCACGCCGACGACAGGGTCGCCTCGTGTTCGTTCACCAGCAGGCGGTGAAGACGTTGCGCGCGTTCCGGAGGATAAAACCCCGCGCCGAAATAGCGCGGGTCGTCCGCGCCGGTCAGTTCCTGGTTGGCCGACGCCAGCCACCCGCGCGCGGGATTCACCGCGGCCGGCAACGCGGAGGCCGGCAGATAAAACCGCCACTCCGTGGAGGAGACGTTGTTGCCGCGCGCGGGCATCCTCCCCTGTCCCGTCCGCTTGACCGGCATGCGCCCCTGATGCATCAAGGCGATGTCCTGGCGGGTGGCGAAGGCCACGTTGAGGGCCGGCGTCTCCAGCGACTGCAAGGCGCGCCGAAAGCCCGGGACGTTTGCGGCCGTCAGCAAGCGCAGGAAGGCTCCCAGTTCATTGGACGGATGCAAGGCCGTCCATTGCAGGGCGTGCCGGGGAGGCACCTCGTCCCCGAACATCCGCGTTCCCTCGCCTTGCGGAGGGCCGTATACGGGAACCGGACCGGCGTGCGTCCACAGCTGCGTATCCACCACCGCCTCCCGGCCGCGGACCAGGATCGTGTCGATCACCCGGCGGGTGTCGCGCCAGCGGCCGCGCCACAGGTACTGATTCAGCGAATCATTGCGGAACCGGAGTTCATGCCAGTCGAACACGTCGTTCATGCCGTTGGTGAACCCCCACGCCGTCGACCGGGTGAAGCCGATGGCCACGCCGGGGAGGCCCGGGAGACTGACACCGTAAGCATTGATGTCTCCGGACTTTAACTGGATTTCATACCACAATGACGGAAGCGTCAGGTCGAGATGCGGATCGTTGGCCAGGAGGGGCGAGCGCGCCCGGGTCCGCGTGCCGGCGATGACGAAATTGTTGGATCCCGACGCCGGATCCGGGCGCGCGGCCAGCAACCCGGGATAGTCCGGGATCGCGTGCGTTTTCCGCGCGACGGAGGTCGCGCTCCCGCCCCGCGCCGGAGGCGCGGCTCCCCCCCCTGACCCTTCCCGTCCTGGCGGCGTTCCGCGGACCCCTTCGGCATCGGGATGTCCTGAACGGGCCGACGTCGCGGGGCTCCGCGAGGGTGCCGCTTCGGTGCGGGCTCCGTCCCCCGATGCGGCGGCCGGCAGCACCTCGTCGGGGAACACCGGTTCAGCGCCGGGATGACGCACCGGGTAATAGCGCGCAAAGAACCCCGCTCCCAGCGAATCGGCCACGCGGGCAAGGGGAACATCCTCGCGGTCGCGCGTGAGCACCCATTGCATGTTCTTGAGCAACACCACGCTTTTCAGGGCCGACCACGGTTCCGGAGCGTATCCAAGAAGTTTGAATTCAAGCGGATAAGTCGCTTTGTTCAAAGTGCTTATGAAGGCATTCACACCTTCGGCATACCCTTCCAGCGCCACCCGCGTCAGCGAATCGCGGCGCATCAGGTCCAGGGAGGCGCGGGCCGAGGCCGGCATGCCCAGCCGGCGCCTCTCCTGGTCGAAACGGATCAGGGACGGCCCCAGGATTTCGGACAGGCGGCCCATGCCCGCACGGCTCTGGATGTCCATTTGCCACAACCGGTCGCGCGCGGTGACATACCCTTGGGCAAAGAACAGGGTGTGCAAGTCAGGCGCAAACAGGTGGGGAACGCCCCGTTGATCGTACTCCGCCACCACGGTGGCGGTCAACCCCTCCAGAACCACTTCCCGACCGCGTGTGGACGACGCCGTGCGCGCGGACCAGAAGGGGAACAGGTCCGGCAGGGGGTCCACGGGGTCGGCATTCCGCCAGAACCCCTCGAACGGGCTGAGGAACCGCCCCAGCGGCGGCAAGGGTCCGCGTTTGGCGTCAAGCGCGGCGATCCAGCCCCACAACAACGCGAGGTGCAGGATCGCGACGGCCAAAAGCTTGAGCGACTTGTTCACGGCCTGCTGGTGTTCCCCGGGGTTCCGTGTGTGGAGGCGAAAATCAGACGAGCTTGCGGAGCGCCAGGATGATGCCCAGATGTTGCGCTTCGTGCCAGAGCACGTAGCTCAGGGCTTCTCCGATGTTGGTCAGGCGCATCCCCGACGAGGTTTCATAGGGCTCATACGTTTTGAAAGCGTGTTGCTCCAGATCCGTCCGCAGAAGGCTCACGGTGTCCATCAGCCAGGTCTGCACCTCGACGGGATCGATCGCCACCGAGGTCGCGGCCCACTGCGCCGGGCTCGTCCCCTTGCCGAACAACGGCAGCAGATACGACGGGGCGCGTGGTGCCAGCCCGCTTTTGACGTAACACAACACCTGCTGGGACACCACCAGATGCCCGAGGTTCCACAGGATGTTGTTGTGGAATCCACGGGGAACCGTCTGCAGCTGTTCGGGCGTCAGGCTCCCGGCGATGGCGAGCGCCCGGCGACGCGTCGCCTCCAGCAGACCCAGCTGGAATTCCACCAGCGGCGTCACGAGCGGACAAGAAGAGGTTTCCATGACCGGAAAGATAACAGGGAGACGGGACGGATGACTGTGAAAGCCGCGGGAAGGAGGTTGGGGGGTGGAGGGGCCTGCGGCCCGGAGGAAGGCTGGAGGTCGGGAATCCTCTCCCGGGAAAGGCGGGCGGGCGGCGCCGGCGGGGGGTGGCCCCGCCGCGCGGAAGAGGGAGACAGCAGCCGCAACAGCCGGCGCCGAGAAGGAAAACGGCGAAAAGAGGAGGGAAAAAGGAGGGAAATAAAGAAGGGGTGGCCTCAGGCCACCCCTTCAACAGCGGACCGTCAGCGTGTGTGTTGCTGCCAGTCTCTTTTGGTGGAGATAAGGAGAGTCGAACTCCTGACCTCTTCATTGCGAACGAAGCGCTCTACCAACTGAGCTATATCCCCAAAAGCGGTGCGTAAAGGAAACAAATGGCGGACATTTTGCCAAGGCCCTTGTTGAAGCCCTTGTTGAAGCCCTTCTTGGAACCCTTGTTGGAGGACCGATCCCGAGAAACCAGGGGAGGGAGCGAAGGGAAGCAACGACCGAAAGGAAACGCTTCCCGGGAAGGGATCCGCGGGCCATCCCGGGTGTCTCCGGATGCCGGCCCCCGTGGACAGACGCCGCGGATCCCGGCGCACGGTCCTGCAGTGATGTACCTTTGCGGAGACAACCAGGGGGGCCCCGGATCGGGGGCTGAGATTTCCGGTGCCGGAAAGACCCTTGAACCTGATCCGGTTCGCACCGGCGGAGGGAGGTTGGCTCGCCGGACATGCGCCCGGCTCCCCTCCCCTGCCTTTTGACGTTCACGACTTTTGACGTTCACGACTCTCGCGAGTCAGGCCGAGGAGACCTCATGATCAAGCCCGCGCTTTCCAAAAACAACGCCTCGACAGTCCCCACGTCGGTCACGCGCGATCCCTTCCCGGCGTCCCGCAAGGTGTACCGCCCGGGAACGCTTCATCCCTCCGTCCAGGTGGCCATGCGCGAGATCGAACTTTCGCCTACCCGCGGCGGCAGCCGCGACGCCACCCCCACCCCCAACGCCCCCGTCACCGTCTATGACACGTCGGGTCCGTTCACCGATCCGTCCATCGAGATCGACGTGCGCAAGGGGCTCCCTCCCCTGCGTCAGGACTGGATCCTGGCCCGCGGCGATGTGGAACAAATGGAAGGTCCCTCGTCCGCCTACGGGCTCGACCGGCTGGCCGACGACCGGCTGGATGCCGTCCGCTTCCCCAACCTGCGTCGTCCCTTGCGCGCCAAGGGCGGACAAGCGGTGACCCAGCTCGAGTACGCCCGCCGCGGCATCATCACGCCGGAGATGGAGTACATCGCGATCCGTGAGAACCTCACGGCGGAGATGCGTGAGGAAGAGCTGAAGCGCCAGCACCCCGGCGACCCGCGGGGCGCGAAGATCCCCAAGATCATCACGCCCGAATTCGTCCGCGACGAAGTGGCGAGGGGACGTGCGATCATTCCCGCGAACATCAACCATCCCGAGCTGGAGCCGATGATCATCGGCCGCAACTTCCTCGTGAAGATCAACGCCAACATCGGCAACTCGGCCATCGCCTCCTCCATCGAGGAGGAGGTCGAAAAGATGGTGTGGTCGACGCGCTGGGGCGCGGACACCGTGATGGATCTGTCCACGGGCAAGAACATTCATGAGACCCGCGAATGGATTTTGCGCAATTCGCCCGTGCCCATCGGCACGGTGCCCATCTACCAGGCGCTGGAAAAGGTGGGCGGCAAGGCCGAGGACCTCACCTGGGAAATCTACCGCGACACGCTGATCGAGCAGGCCGAACAGGGCGTGGACTACTTCACCGTGCACGCCGGCGTGCTGCTCCGCTACGTGCCCCTGACGGCGAAGCGCATGACGGGCATCGTCTCGCGCGGCGGCTCGATCATGGCCAAGTGGTGCCTCGCGCACCACAAGGAGAACTTCCTCTACACCCACTGGCGAGAGATCTGCGAGATCATGCGCGCCTACGACGTGTCGTTCTCCATCGGCGACGGCCTGCGCCCCGGTTCGGTCTACGACGCCAACGACGAGGCGCAGTTCGCCGAGCTGAAGACGCAAGGCGAGCTGACCAAGATCGCCTGGGATCTGGGCGTGCAGGTGATGAACGAAGGCCCCGGCCACGTGCCCATGCACATGATCGAGGAGAACATGCAGAAGCAGCTGGAGTGGTGCCACGAAGCGCCGTTCTACACCCTCGGGCCCTTGACGACGGACATCGCGCCGGGCTACGACCACATCACCTCGGGCATCGGCGCGGCCATGATCGGGTGGTACGGCTGCGCGATGCTGTGCTACGTGACGCCGAAAGAGCACCTCGGCCTTCCGGACAAGGAGGACGTGCGCGTGGGCGTGGTGACCTACAAGCTGGCCGCGCACGCGGCCGACCTGGCCAAGGGCCACCCGGCGGCGCAGTACCGCGACAATGCGTTGTCGAAGGCGCGTTTCGAATTCCGCTGGCAGGACCAGTTCAACCTGAGCCTTGACCCCATGAAGGCCAAGGAGTTCCACGACGAGACCCTCCCGGCCGAAGGCGCGAAGCTCGCGCACTTCTGCTCGATGTGCGGGCCGCACTTCTGCTCGATGAAGATCACCGAGGACGTGCGCAAGTACGCGGCGGAACAGGGTGTCGACGAAACCGCGGCCCTCGAGACGGGCATGCAGGAGATGTCGAAGGAGTTCAAGGACAAGGGCTCGGAAGTGTATCTGGAAGGCTGACGCCCTGCGTCGGAACCGCACGAAAGGGTCGCCCGCAAGGGCGGCTTTTTTGTTGACCAGCGCGCAAGCGATCGCCGGCCACCGGGTCCTTGAAAATCCCTTGCGCCAAACCCGAAGGGATTCCCCCCCTCTCACGGCACGTCCGTCCGCCCGCGCCGCGCCGGGCTTCCGCACCACCGGGGGGCAACTACGACACCTACAAGCCGTGATCGTACGCCTATTACAGCATTCAATCACCCCCGAGATCGGAAACCCGGCCTTCAGGACGCACAAAACACGCTTTGCCCGCAAAAAGGAATCGCATGAAAGCCCCATGCAGGATACATTAGGAGGGACTGATCGGACGTCGCCGCCGTCGCGGCCGACCACGATTGCCCCATCACCTGGAGAGACTGCATGAGAATCCTAACCGCCAGTGCCACCCTGTCCCTGATGCTCGCCGCAGCCGGCCACGCGGCCTCGCTTTACGACGAATGGAACAAGTACCGGACGATCACGATCAACACCACGGCCACGAACGGCGGTGCCGACGTCAATGGCGCCGTGACCGACTTCCCCGTACTGGTTCGTCTGACGAATGCCGACATCAACACCGGTGCCAACGCCCTGGCCGAAGCCAAGGCCGGTGGTGCGGATATCCGCTTCACCACCGAAGACGGCGAGACGGCGCTGTCCTATGAGATCGAACGCTGGACGGCGAGCGGTGCCGACGTCTGGGTGCGCGTGCCCACCGTGGCGGCGAACGGCAACACCGTGATCCGCATGTACTGGGGCAACAACGCCGCCAGCAGCGAGTCGAACGGCCCGGCCGTGTTCGACACCACCAAGGGTTTCACCGCCGTCTGGCACATGAACGGTGCCGGCGAAGGCGGTCTGGTCGACGAGCAGGATGCGACCGGCGGCGGACTCACCGCCACCCAGTTCAACAACTCCGGCTCCCATGCCGCCAGTGCGGATGAAGGTGGCGTCGGTTACTACCGGAACCTGGTGTCGGACGGCTCCACCGGTCAGGGCTTCGTGACCAACAACCCCGCCCGCGCCAACTACCTCAACACCACGAACTACACCATCTCGGCGTGGGTGCGTCCCACCTCCGTGGAACACACGCCCTACCCCACCATCGTCTCCAAGCACGACAACCTGTGGACCCTGCGCGCCAACACCAACGCGGCCGGTCCCTGGCTGTTCTTCTACGGCAACAGCGGCAGCTGGCCTGAAGCGCAGTCGTCCGAGCATGCCGTGCCCGGGCAGTGGACGCACATCGTCGGCGTCCGCTCGCAGACCCCCAATGTGATGTCCATCTATGTCAACGGCGTGCTCACCGGCTCGGCGGACGCTCCCGCTTCGGGTGCCAGCCAGCCGACCAACACCTCCGTGGCCATCGGCCGCATGGCCGAAGGCGAAGACCGCTTCTGGAACGGCGCCATCGCCGAAGTGCGCGCCCAGCACGTGGCCCGCAACAGCAACTGGATCAAGCTCGAGTACGAAACCTCGAAGCCCGGCGCCACCGCCCTGACCCTGGGCGCGACCCAAAGCCTGGGTGAGGCTCCGCTGTTCTACCCGGTATCCGTCGCGGCCTACGCGCGCAATGTCGCCATCGACACCAACAAGCCCGTCGTGACCGGAACCGCCACCTCGTTCTCGATCAACCCGACCACGCTGCCCGCCGGCCTGAATTTCAACACCAGCACGGGTGCGTTCACGGGAACGCCCACAGCGCTCGCCGCCCCCCAGAAGTACATCGTGACGGCGAACCTGCAGGGGGGCACCACCGCCACCGACAGCGTGACCATCTCCGTCGTCGCCGGTCAGGTCCCCGGCGCTCCGGCCAGCATCACCGCCGTCGGCGGCAACGGCCAGGCCATCCTCACGTGGACCGCGCCGCTGACCACCGGAACCGGCCCCATCACCGGTTACACCGTCAAGTCCGTGCAGGACGGCACCAAGGAGTGCTCGTGGACGTCCGGTCCTCTGACCTGCACCATCACGGGCTTGACCAACGGCACCGCCTACACGTTCACCGTCACGGCCACCAACGGCGCCGGCACCGGTGCGGCGTCCACCCCGTCGTTGCCCGTGACTCCCGTCGGCGTCCCCGGCGCGCCGACCGGCGTGAACGCCGTGCTCGCCTCCGGAGCCGGCACGGCGCCGTCCGTCCGCGTGAGCTGGACCGCGCCCACCAGCACGGGCGGCGGTGAAATCTTCAGCTATACCGTCACCAGCAACCCCGGCGGCGGCATGTGCACCGCGTTCGGCGGCCTGACCTGCACCATCAACGCGGGCCTGACCTACGGCACGGCCTACACCTTCACGGTGGTCGGAACCAACATCGCCGGGAGCGGCACGGCTTCGCAGCCCAGTGCTCCCCTCACTCCGGTCGGCCTCCTGCCCGGCTCCTTCACGATCCAGCAGACCGGTGCGGCCCGTCCGTTCACCTTCGTGCTGACGGAAGACGCCATCAAGAGCACCGAGTCCTTCACGCTGTCGATCGTCGACACGTGGGGCCGCACGGTGTGGTCGCAAAGCGCCCACCCGGCCAAGGACGGCACCCGCACCCTGACCTGGAACGGTCGTACCGCGGCCGGCCACTCCGCCGCGCCGGGCGTGTACATCGTCCGCGTGTCCACGAAGGCCGGCGCCACCGCCACCAACTTCGTGCAGAAGTCCACCCTGCCGTAAGGTCTGAACCTCACAGGTTGGAACCCCGGGGCATCCCGCTCTGCGGAGCGGGACCGCGGGGGACCAGGCGAAAGTCAAAGGCGTGTCGCACTGCGGCACGCCTTTTTTCATGCCCTCGCCTGGTTTAAGTGCCCACGAGGCCCGAGGAGGGCACAGGCACCGATGAACGTTTTTTGCGCGTGCGGCCCCCTGGGCGGACGACATTGCGGGCATGGAGTTGTATCTTCGCAACACCGCTTTCCCGTTATCCCGTTCCTTTCCACGACCGTTGTCCCGAACAGCCGCATCATGACTCTCGCCCGCCTTCTCATCTTCCTCAGCGTCGTGACCTCCATCCTCTCGCTCGTCCACCTGTACGTGTGGTTCCGGGTGGTCCGCAACGCCGCCTTACCGCCGCCGTGGGGCCGCGCGGCCGCCGTCGCGCTGATCGCGCTGTGCACGGCCATCCCCCTCATGTTCCTGATCCGCGACAGCTGGCCGCGTGCGGTGGTCACACCGCTCTCCTGGCTGGTTTACTCCTGGATGGGCATCCTGTTCTATCTCTTCGTGTTTTCGCTGATGGGGGATCTCGCCCGCCTGGCGAGCCAGCTGACGGGGCTGATGCCGCAGGATCCCGACCGCCGCCATTTCCTCGGCCGCCTGTTCGCCGGGGGCATCGCCACGGCGGCCTTGGCGACCGGCGTGGGCGGCATCCTGCATGCGCGCGGCTTCCGCATCAAGACCGTGGAGGTCACCCTCGACAAACTGCCGCGCGAGGCCTCGGGCTACGTCATCGTACAGTTGACCGACATCCACATCGGCCCCATCATCAACCGGAGTTACATCGAAGACATCGTGCGCGAAACCAATGCGCTGAATCCCGACCTGATCGTGATCACGGGAGACCTGGTGGACGGCAGCGTGGACGAGTTGCGTGCGCACGCCGCCCCGCTGGCGCAGCTCTCCGCACCCGACGGCGTCTGGTTCGTCACCGGAAACCACGAGTATTACTCCGGCGCCGATCCCTGGATCGCGCACCTGCAAACCCTCGGCATTCCGACGTTGCGCAACGAACGCGTCGACATCCGCGGCCTGTTCGACCTCGCCGGCATCGACGACGCGAAATCCCTGGGCATGGCCCCTGGTCACGGCCCCGATCTGGACAAGGCCCTCGCCGGCCGCGACGCCGCCAAACCCGTGGTCCTGCTCGCCCATCAGCCCGTCGCGTTCCCCGCGGCCGCACGCGCCGGCGTAGACCTGCAGCTCTCAGGCCATGTCCACGGCGGTCAGATCGTTCCCTTCAACTGGCTGGTCAAGCTCGAGCAACCCTACCTCGACGGCCTCCACCGTGAAGGAGCCTCGCAATTGTATGTCAGCCCCGGAACGGGATTCTGGGGGCCCCCCATGCGCATCGGCACCACGTCGGAAATCACGCGGGTCGTCCTGACCGGCGCCGGGGCCTGACGCCTCCGGGTCAGTGAATCCGGGTCAGTACAAGGCCGAGGCCGGTCAGTCAGTAGAAGGCCGAGGCGGGTCAGTACAACGCCGAGGCCGGTCAATATAGCGCCGAGGCCGGTCAGTACAATGCCGAGGCGGGCGACGCGGCAAGACCCCACGCGCGGGGTGCAAGCATCCGCAGTGTACCGAAAGCAAGGACCGGAGAGGGGTTGGTGGGCCAGGCGCCCCTCACCCTGCCCCATCACCTGCGGTCACCTACCCCTCGTCGGCGGCCGGCGTTCCCGCAGGGCCCGCAGTGCCCGACGGGGCGCGGGTTTCCGGGACTTCAAGATTGAGACCGCGCCGGACATCCTTCCAGTAGCGGAGCATCTTGTCCCGGATCGCGTCCGGGGCATATCCGGTGATGGCTTCCTTCACGGGACCGACCTCGACGAGTTCGTTGTTCGTGCCGCCGCATTCGACCAGCCCGACGGGGCCGCCCGCATAGATCAGGTTGCAGAAGTTGAAGGAGCAGCGGATGAAATGCCGCCCTGAAATCGCCACGTTCTCCGCGAGGAATTCACGGCCTTCGACGATTTCCAGACCCGGCTCGGGGCGCAGGCTGTTGTCGCCGGAAGATGATCCGGGGAGCGCATGTTCATCGGACATGCCCTGAAAGGTAATATGACCCGAGAGGCCCTGAGACGGCGGCGGCGATCCGGAATCCTCGCCCTCCCCACAGTGAGGGACAGTGAGGGACAGTGAGCGACAGTGAGCGGCAATGATCAACATAAAACGGCGGCGACATGAAACGGCAGCCCGCAATGATCGCCGGCGCCGGGCCGCCGCGGGAGCCTTGCCCCGTTCCACGCCACGGGTCAACCGGCCCGACCGGCCCCATCCTGGCGACCCGACCTGCCCTGCCGGTCGCGCCCGGGCTGACCAAAGGTCAGTCCGCTTTCCCCCCCTGCCCTGTGTGTTTCCGAACCCATTGGACGTACTCACCCACGGCTTGGGTGGCGGCGGTGTCCAGATCGGTAAACGCCCGCGCGAACGGCGGCGACTTTTCGGCCAGACCCAGCACATCGTGGAGAACCTGCACCTGCCCGGTGGTGCCGGTGCCCGCACCGATGCCGATGGTGGGCACATCGACCGCCAGCGTGATCGCACGGGCCGTCTCCGCCTCCACGTTCTCAAGCACCATCGCGCTGACGCCCGCGTCGCGGATGGCCCGGGCCTCCGCCAGCAGACGCTCGCGGTCCGCATCCTCCACGCCGACGCGCCGGAACGACTGCGCGGTTTGCGGCAATACGCCGAGATGACCGATGACCGGGATGCCGTTTTCCACCAACGCCTGGATGACGCCGGGTTTGGACCCCTCGAGCTTGACGGAGTTGGCCCCGATCTCCACGAGGCGCGTGGCGTTGCGCACGGCGGCTTCCACCGTCGCGTCCGCGCCGTAGGGAAGGTCCATGCAGACGTGGGTCGCGGGCGCCCCCCGGCGCACAGCGGCCGCGAACAGCTCCATCTCCGGCATTCCCACGCCCCGGGTGCTGGGCAACCCGAGCACGACGTTGGCGAGGGAGTCCCCGACGAGGATGACATCCACGCCGGCGCGCTCAAGGACGCGGGCGAAGGGGTAATCGTAAGCGGTACAAACGGCGAGCGGTCCCGGATGGCGGGCGAGGTCAGCAGCGGTGAGCATGGCTGCCCCCAATGTAACCTGTAGGGAACCCGCGGGCACGGCTTGAGCGCTATCCGTGACCTGATTCCGCCAAGAAACGGTGAAAATCGGAGAAATAAAGTGGTCCGGAGGGTGCGAGGGCGGGGGGGAAGTGTGCGGACGCGGTGACGAGGCGCTGCAGGTCCGCCGCCGTCCGCACGGTGCGCGCGGTGTCCCCCGGGAGCCCGAGCGCCCGGGCGAACCACTGGAACACCGGCGCCGGGTCGGGAAAGCGTACCCGCAGGGCCGCGAGGGATTCCGCGCCGCGCGACTTGGAGAGCTTTTCGTGGTGATCGTTGAGGACCAGGGGGTGGTGCCAGAACCTGACGGTGGTGAAATCGCGGTAGCCGAGCGCGGCGGCGAGCGCGAGCTGCGCACCGGTGGACGGCACCAGGTCCTGGCCGCGCACGACGAAGTTGATGCCGTGCGCGCGGTCGTCGACCACGGAGGCGAGCTGGTAGGCCGGCTCGCGGTCGCGGCGGACCACGACGAAGTCGCCCATGTCGCGCGCCGGGTAAAGCCACGCGGTGCCGCCGTCGGCCTCGCGCTGGGCCACCGGCCCGGGCGGCACCCGGAAGCGCAGCGCGCACTCGGTGAGGTCCACAGGGGCGTCGTCGTAAAACAGCGCGAGGGAGGTGCCGAGGTCGCGACAGGTGCCGGGGTACAGCGGCCCGGCAGCCCGGATGCGCGCGCGCGAACAGGCGCACGCATAGACATGTTCCCCGGGAATCAGCCGCAGGCGGACGGCGTCATGGTAAATGTCGAGGCGCAGGCGTTGGGAATCGTACGCCCGGAATCCCGCCGCATCACGCGGTCCGGCATCCCAGTCGAGGCCGAGCCAATGCAGGGAGGCGAACACATCATCGAGATATTCATCCTGCACCCGGACGGCGTCGAGATCGTCGATGCGCAGGCGCACCGTGCCTCCGGTCGCGCGCGCGGCCAGCCAGGTCAGCGTGAACGACCAGGCATTGCCGAGATGCAGCAGGCCGCTGGGTGTGGGCGCGAGACGCGTATGGAGTTTCACGGGCAGGTGATGCGGGGGATATGACGGTGGATATGACGGTGGATAAGAATAAGGCTGGTGCCGAGGCGGCGGCGGGTTTGTCCGTTCCCGTCAGGCGAGCGTCCTCTCCCCTTTAAAATACCAACGACAGCCAAATACCAACGACTGCCCGGAACGCCGGTCTCCCCGCCGAGACGCCGGCGGGGCCCCGCAAGGCATGGCGGGCCGGAGCGTGCCGGGTCCCCTTACCCATCCATCAGAGCGCGCCACACCCCGATGGACTTGACGAGTTTCTGGCCGCCCGCGTGGCGGCCGAGAAACTGCAGGAGGAATTCCTCCGCCTGCTCGGCCTCACGCCAGCTGATGTCCGGCAGCGGTTCGGCGAGATCCTCAGCTCCGGCCGCATCCCTCCCCGGGCCCACCCTGCCCGCGCCTGCGCCCGCCTCCGTCAAGCCCCCTGTTGACCCGGCGTTCCGGGACTGGACGGCATCCAGCCAGCGCACGACGCGGTCGCGCAGGCGCGCTTCGCCCCCCCCTCCCTCCGACTGCCGTTCACACCGGACGCAGACCGGTCCGCCCTGATCGGTCAGGAACACAAGGGTTTGTGCGGTGGACAGTCCGGCCGCGACGGGGGCGAACACCCGCGCGTCGCAGCGGATGCAGAAGCGGAACTGCGGTTGAAACCCCGACAACCGGCAGAAGTCGAGCAGATAGCCGGCGAAGATCACCTCGAGGGCCCGCCGCCATGCCGGCGCGGCTTCCAGCTGCCCCATGGTCCTCAGCAAGCCGTCATGAAAGTCGGGGGCCCGCGCCTCGTCGGGCATGTACTTGAGCAAGACCTCGCCGCAGGCCTGCGCCAGCGCCTGTTTGACAATGTCCTCGCGCACGCCGGGATGGTCGCGCAAGAGCGCGACATCCGAGAGGATGCGCATGTCCCCCCGCGATTGCGCCGGGAAGAGAAACTGGAGATGCACGACCGGCTCCAGCAGGCCGTGCAGACGGGACTTCTGGCGCTTCGCGCCCTTGGCCATGAACGAGACCAAGCCATGTTCCCGCGTGTACGCCTTGAGGATCAGGCTCGACTCCGAATACGGAATCTTGCGCAGGATGAACCCGGTATCGGTGATGTTGGCCATGGAAGCGGAACGATAAAAGGAAACAGGGCCGAACGGAAGCGCCCGGACGGGGCGCCTCCCGGAACGAAGCCCGCGGAGCGGCGCCCTGGCGCGGCGAAGGAGGTGGGCGGGATGTCCCCGGAGGTGCGGGGAGGCGACGAAGGCCCCGTGAAGGACGCGTGAAGGACGCGTCCATCCGCTTCAGAAGGTGTAGGCCATGCTCCACGCCGCGTGCTGTCCGGGTTCCAGCACGGTCTCGAAATACGGCTCGAACGAAAACGTGCGGGCGTTGCCCCACACGGGCATTTTCGAGACGGGAAAGCCGCATTCCACATGGACGACACCCGTCAGGGGGTGGGACTGTTCCACGACCAGCGGCTCATCCCCCCGCATCGTGGACGGCTGGTAAAATCCTTTGTCCCAGTCGTATGCCCCCATGCGGCGCAGCTCGCGTCCGGCCGTCACCGTGAAGGCCGGGTTCTCGGGAATCGTCAACTCCCGCGAGAACCGGCACAACCGTTCCATCACCGGAAAGAACGGATGCGCGAACCAGCGCAGCGGCACGGCGCGCGCGCCGTGGTTCAGCGTGGTGGTCAGGGAAATCACGCGGCGGTCGATCAGGCCCACGTCGCGCTTGACTTCCACGACCGCATCGCCGTACCTCTGCACCGTGCACATCCGCACGGTGTCCACACCCGACACGACGATCCAGTCGGCGAAGGCGGTCACCACCGGATTGTCCCGCACGTGAAACGGCGTCACGGAACTGTCGCGGCGGACCGTGCCGACGCCGATCACGCAGACGTCTTCGCCGACGGCCGCCGTCTCCGCACCCAGAGCGGCCTCGAACACCTCGGGAGCCCCCTGCCCGTCGAAGGGCGTGGTCTCTCCGGGATAAAACGGCCCCGACAGCAACGGGCCGCGCCGCTTGTCCTCCACCTGCCAGATATAACCTCCCGCACAATAACGGCTGCCCAGGCGGGCGCGGTCGCGTACAGGATCCAGCACACTGACGCGCAGCTGGTCGTTGTCAAGAAAAATCATTGTCTCAAATGTAGACCGCATGGCGTCGTTCCGTCGCCGATCGAATCGGGGACTCCGGTTGCCGCGTGTCACACCCTTCTGCCCGGAAGGCACGCGCCGCGCCCCTGCCCGCCCGAAACCGGGCTGCCCGCGGGTTCCGCATGCGCACAGGACGACACCGGTGTAGATTTCGGTTTTGCCGTTCGATCGGTGTCCCGTTTACGTTCCGCTTTCCCTACGGGGAGACGGAGATTCCGGAGTCGTCATGCCCTCATTCCTGAAAACCGCCCGCTCCCGCAGCAAGGTCCTCCTCGTCGCCGGCCTCATCAGCACGCTCTCCGTGTTCACGGGGTGCAAAAAGGAGCCGGCTGACACCGCGTCCGGCAAGATCGTGATCGGCCTCAGCCTCGCCGACCTCAAGGAAGAACGCTGGCAGCGGGACCGCGATTTTTTCGTGGCCAGGGCGAAAGCACTGGGGGCGGAGGTGATCGTGCAGGATGCCTCGGGCGATCCCAACGCCCAGCTGCGCCAGGCGGACGGACTCCTGGCGAAAGGCGTTCAGGTCCTCGTGGTCGTCCCCAAAAATGCGGACGCGGCACGCCCGATCGTGCTGAACGCGCGGGCGAAAGGCGTGAAGGTCATTTCCTACGATCGCCTGATCGCTGATGCCCCTGTGGACCTGTACCTGTCTTTCGATAACGTCAAGGTGGGTGAAATCCAGGCGCGGGCCATTCTCGACCGCGTCCCTCGGGGCAACTACCTCATCCTCAAGGGCGACCCGGCGGACAAGAATTCGGACATGATTCATGAAGGCCACATGAACGTGCTGCGTCCGCACATCGAGGCCGGGGCCGTCCGGATTGCGGCCATCCAGTCCTGCGACAAATGGCTGCGCAGCGAAGCGCTGCGCATCACGGCGGATGCCCTGCAAAAACATCCGATCGACGCCATCGTGGCCAGCAACGACGGGACGGCTTCGGGCGCCATCGCGGCGCTGGAGGCCCGGGGACAGGCCGGCAAGGTTCCCGTCTCGGGACAGGATGCCGACCTGATCGCCGTGCAAAACGTGTGGAAGGGACTTCAGGCGGTCACCGTGTACAAACCCATCCAGAAGCTGGCGGAGGTCGCGGCGGAACAGGCGGTGAAAGCCGCGCGGGGCGAAGCCCTGGATGCCGGCGCCGCGAAGCTGGCCAACGGGGGATACGAAGTTCCCGCGCTGTTCCTTGAGCCCGTCGCGGTGACGCGCGACAACATCATGAGCACCGTGGTCGCCGACGGGTTCCACAGCGAGGCGGATGTAAAACGCCCGTGACGTCGGGCTGAGACACCGGCACGAAGGGGGAAAATTTCCCCGTGCCTTCACCTCCCCTTCACGCCTTCACTTCCCCCTCCTCCCGGCGGGAGGGCTTCCGGCGTGCTTTCACACCGCTTCACGCCCCCTCCCCGCCTTTCCTACCTTGCGCCCCATGTCTCATCCTTCGACCTACTTCTGGCTGCGCCTTGCCACGTCTCCTGAAACCGCGGAATTCGACCAGTACACCCTGATTGAACAGGGTGCCTTGGGCACCGAAGAGGAGGCCGGTCCCGCAGGTCCGACGATCCTTGCGTCTTTCGCCGACGCCGACGCCTGCCGCATCGCCCGCGAGACCCTGGGACCGGACGCCGTCCTGGCCTGGGGTGAAAATCCCTGGGAAGACTGGGATCGCAGTTGGCGCGAACGGCAGACCCCCGTGGAGGTCACCCCCTCGCTCACCGTTTGTCCTCCGTGGGTGGATGCTCCCGAGGGCACAGCGCACGTCATCCGTCTCGAAGCCAAAATGGCCTTCGGGACCGGTTCCCACGAATCGACCCGCATCGCCGCCTTGTTGATGGAAGCCCTCGATCTGAAGAACAAAAGCGTACTGGACGTGGGCACCGGAACGGGCATCCTGGCGCTGTATGCGACGCGGCGCGGCGCGGAATTTTCCGCAGGCTTCGACATCGATCCCGTGGCCGGCCCCTGCCTGCGGGAGAACCTCGACCTGAACCCCCTCGAGGATGTTCCCGCGCCGTCCTTCTACGTGGGCACGCTGGATTCCCTGCGGGAGCACGCACGCTTCGACGTCATCGTGGTCAACATGATCCGCACGGAAACCTGGCCCTATCTTGATGCCCTGTGCGCCCGCCTCGGGCCCGGCGGCCGCCTCGTCTTTTCAGGTCAACGCACCGAAGACCAGCCGCATTGGCAGGAATGGTTCAAAACCTCCGGGGTCGGCATCGAATCGGAGGTGACGCTGGGCGAGTGGTGGGGCTTTACGGGCGCCCTCAACGAGGGCACTCGTCAGCACTAAAAAGTCCAAGGGTTGAGGGGGGTATGGCGAGGCTGCGCCTCGCGGTGTGCCCTGAGGCCACCGTGGCGTTTTGGAGGCCGAAGTGACGGGGGCACCGGGTTCAACCACAGGCTCAAGTGGCCATATCAGTGACCACATCAACAGGCTCAAGGACCACATCAAGTGGCCACAGGTTTCGGGCCCATCGCCCGCAACGTGCCGAAGACTCACAAGGCACCCAGAATGAGCGGGCAGAAATAAGGACCCACCCCGGTACTCTTCAAGCCGGATCGCGGCACATGATGCCGAAGCCTACCGTTGCTGCTTTCGCCCTGGCGGGGTTCGGATCGACGATCATTGCGCGGGGCCTGGTTTTCCCGAGGTGAGCCTCCCAAAGTTACTCGGAAACCGCCCGAAACACAAATGCTCGCGGGAACGGATCAGGCCGTCGGAAGAACTCCTTCTCCGGCATCGCCGGGCTCCGGGTCCGCCTCCCGGTTCTTTTTACGCGAGCGCAGGTCGCGGAAAAACGCGCGCAACATGTCCAGACATTCGTCTTCCAGCGCGGGCCCCTCCACCGCCACGACGCGGTTGATGGGGTTGTCTTCGAGAATGCTGAACGTCGAACCGAGCGCGCCCAGGCGCTTGTCGCGTGCGCCATACACCACGCGCGCGACACGGCTGTTCAGGATCGCTCCCGCGCACATCGGGCATGGCTCCAGCGTCACGTACAGCGTGCAGCCTTCCAGCCGCCAGTTGTCGATCGATTGACAGGCGGCCCCGATCGCGAGGATCTCCGCATGCGCGGTGGGGTCACGCAGGGTTTCCATCTGGTTATGGCCACGCCCCAGCACGCGCCCGTCCTTCACGATCACGCAGCCGATGGGCACCTCGCCCTTTTCGCCGC